>JALYJH010000499.1:0-1506 GCA_030775415.1 Acidobacteriota bacterium
AGTAATGAAACCCATGGATATCGCGACGACCACTACCGTGGCAAGCAGGCCAACCGCTGGTTGTTTTATATTTGGCATTCTCATCCCCTATTCCTTATGGACCCCCTGTCGTCGCCTTTTGATGGCGCTCAAAACACGATACCTCTTCTGCAAAGTTCGCGCCACCCGAATGCTGCCGATGTATATTATGTGTTTTGCGCGAGGATGTGGTACTCGGCGCCACCCGGCTAGCGGCAGCAGCCGGTGCGCCGGCCCAAGCTGGGCGGCCTGGATTGGGCGGACAAGGCGGAAGGCAAAAAGCAGCGTCACACAGCCAAGCGGGTTTTCGAGCGGCTGCGCGACGAGCATAACGCCTTCGCCTGCCAAGGCTACTCGCTGTTTTCGCTTCCCCCACACGTCGAGCGGCTGACTGATCGTCGCCAACGTATCTACGTCGCGACTGTAGGTCTGGCCAGGCCGGAGGTTTTCGTTCTGGAATTGGAATTCAAGGTTCGGGCGGAGCCCGGCTTGATTTCTCAATCCTTAAGCGGCCGCCACTCGCTCGCCTGCGGCTCTGAGAGATGCGCGCGATTCCAGCGCTTTGTTGACGGCTTCCTCTTGGCTGAGCCTTGTCTGCGCTTGACCTTGCGCCTGAAAAACACCTGTCTTCAAACCTATTAGGACAATTGGCGCTAGGAAAATAGTCTTGCTGCTCACGGAACTCCTTCCAAACCATTGACAAAAACTGACCCCCCGGCGAAATGACACGCCAAGCTCGGACACACAAACAGCTAACTAGTCTTTGGGAAGTTAGGAAGGAGGGGCTTTAGGAATTGAACGGTCACCACCGGGCGGATCATGACCGCCGATGCTCGAGGACTTCAACAAGCTCAAAAGTTGCTGAGGGAACGAAAAGAATATCTACGCCACGAGATGGAACGAATGGCGCAAGACCAGCAGTGAGCGCCAGTGTAAACGTCGTCGGAGTCCACCAACTGTGAACTGCGCCGGTCTCCCCCCTAATTGTGGACACTCACTGCTGTCCGGCTAACGCACGCTGTGTCGGCGCCAACTGACTGTCCCACAGTCGGTTTGGGCAGTTTTCACGTTGCCGCGATTTGAAAATCAAAACGGTGACGGTATGGGGGCTGCCAACATGGGGCATGATCCTTGGACGTACTGTGTTCACGCAGTTGATCGCCTCCCTTCCTGATCGAGAGTTTCGTCGATGTGTCGCTCGCTACAGCGGCGATTATCGGCTGCGGGGCTTCTCCTGTTGGGACCAGTTCTTGTGCATGGCCTTCGCGCAGTTCACCTATCGCGAGGGTCTACGAGACATTGAAGCCTGTTTGCGGTCTTCGCCCGACAAGCTGTATCACATGGGCTTCCGCGGCCGGGTTCCCCGGTGATCGGAAGATGCTGACGTTTCCCCGAGATCCACTTTCGCCACATTGGGCGCCCCAGGGTTCTGCGCCCCTGAGTTTTGCGCCAACAACAGCGCGGGGAGCTAGCGCCCTTGCGGCGTAC
>JALYJH010000499.1:1516-2790 GCA_030775415.1 Acidobacteriota bacterium
TTCCTTTTTATCATCGGCGGGCTTGGGTTGATAGCCGCCGGGAACGCCATCCAAATCGGCGGCAGATTCCGCTTGCTCTTTTACGCTGCAGATTATTTCGCCCTTCTCGTTCTCAATGAGATCTACGAAGGCGAGGAAGCCACCAGCCAGCGAGGTGGCTAGGTAGAGCTTCACGCGGGTTCCAGGTTTTAATGCTTCCAGGCTCCGTGACTTGGTCCAGCCAGAGCGCGCGAGCCGGGCTGGCGCGTCGTTTACTTCGGCCGCCCAATGCTCGACATTGCCGCTTTTGTCTGTGCGTGTGAACTTTAACGCCGGATGCGGATTGATATAGCTGAAATCTTCAACCGTGGCCCACGTTGTCCACATATGGACAGTGTCAAAAGAATTACTTTGCCCGTGATGGGCCCAAAGTGACCCAGAGACCACAAGCAAACTGGAAACCAATAGGAGGTATTTAATAAAGTAATTTCGCATGGCCAAAAGTCTAAGTCCTTCCGTTTTCGATGTCAATTTTGTTCGTCTTCCATTCATGGTTCGCTCACTTTAATACTACTACTTCGGTCTTCCAATCTTACAAGCCAAGCGTCAGTGGTTGGCTCGCGGGTGTGCTGCCGCCCCAGACAATGAGGCCAATCGGCGCGTCAGTATTGCACTGTGATTGCCAAGTAAGCTCTGTCTGCTGGGAGTGCAATACAGGACGCGTTATGGAATTAATCACGATATCTATAAAATCATTCATTATTGGGCACCGTTACTTGCCTCGCGGTTTCAAAGCGGCAGGGGCCGGTTTAGCGAACTTCGCCGCATCGATGGGAGCGTTTGCCTGAATCTCGTTCAACTGCATGTCGGATTGGCCGTCCGTCCAGGTGGTCACGGTGTGATAGGGCAGTTTGACGCCGGCAACTTCGCGGTAATCGGCGTAGTCGATTTGCGTGGGAACCATACCGATGGGAGTGTCCGCATATCGAACCTGGCGAGTCAGCAGTCCCGTTTTCTCATCGAAATAAAGTTTCACGCGGGTCTTGCCGGCGCCCGTGCCCTGGACGATGTTTACTTCCTTGTCGTCGATAGTGGTCTTCGGGAATCCGACCTTCCAGTCAGTGAGCGCCTGTTTGATGCCGCCGGGGAATCCGAGGATGGCGTCCAGCCTCCCTCCGTCGAACTCCGGACCGGGAAGCATCGGAATGAGGCGCACGGGGCGATCGAATCCGGCGATCCAGCCGGCGCTGCCATCGAAAACAATCGATGTGGTTCCGTTTTGGGCGTGCGAAATC
>JALYJH010000500.1 GCA_030775415.1 Acidobacteriota bacterium
CTCCAGAAAGGTCTGCTCGTGACTCTTTCGCAGGGCATAGATGCTTTGTTCGCGGCCGAACGAGGCGCTCAAACCATGATGCCGGTAGGTGCCGGAGTTCGGATCCCGTAGGGACGCTAAATATACCAGCCTTCCATAGACAGTGGGGATCTGCGAGAGGGTGTGTTTCCAGAGGTCCGCCAGGGCGTCCCGCTCGAGCATACCTTTGGGTTTGAAACGCGGCATTTTCCCTGATCTGATCCACCATTGTACGACGATACACGGGTTCATCCCCGCAGCCCATTCTAGCGGCGTTCCAAAACCCGAAAATGTGAGACCTTTCGCCGAGCGAAGGGGGTAGTCCGCCTTAGCCTACTCCCGGGTAGAGAGTCACTCTGCCTGTTTGGAAAGGATCTCATCATGTTTCAGAGAATCGTTCTGTTGCTGACTCTTGCGTTCTCCATCGCGTCGACGGTAGGAGCCATGCCCACGAGTCCACAATTTCCGTTGCCAGCACCGCCCCCCGGCTCGGGGAACTAATCAAAAAGTTCGGTCTTAGTGCCTCACGTGCGAGGGGGGCGGCTGGCTCTTGAATCGCGCGTGAGGCTCGATTCGTGTGTCGAATGCGTTATGGTTGCGGCGTGTTAGACTCTAGAAACCATCATGCTTGGGGTGGAACAGATCCTCTTTTGCCTCAACATCATTGCCGAAATTGGGCTGCTCTGCCGCCTCATTCAGTGCAGGCTGTATGGAACATACCGGTCCTTATTCCTATACTGGCTCATGCAGCCAATTGAGAGCCTGGTGTTGCTTACGGCGGGGCGTCAGACCTGGGTGTATGTATATCTTTATTGGGGCGCGCAGACGCTGAACATCTTCCTAGCGCTCTACGTGGTGCAGGACCTATTCCACATCATACTTGCGGAACACGCTGCGATCGCTTCCTTCGGGAGGCGCATCATGCTGGGAGCGATGGCGCTGGCGGGGGGAATCGCTGTGGCGGGAATCACTCTCGATGCCAGGGTTCTGCCGGGACACTTCCACACGGTGCAGCGCTTCGCGACCTTTGAACGCAGCATGAATTCTGTTATTCTGATATTTCTGTTGTTGATCAGCATTCTGCTGTTATGGTTTCCGATAAAAGTCAGAAAAAACATAGCGGTCTATTTCGCGGGTTTTGTTCTTTTCGCGGCCTCCCGCTCCTTCGGGTTGCTGCTGGCGAACTTGCTGCCACAGAGCGCGGTTTATACGGTGAGCACGGTTCTTCTGGGCCTGACGCTGTTGTGTTTATTGTTTTGGACAATGGGCATACGCCCGGAGGGGGAGGATTTCACCACCACACCGGGGCATCGGCGCGATCCGCAGGCCAGTGAGCGCCTAAGCCGGAAATTGGACGCGATCAATGCAACGCTGGCCCGCGTCGTTCGCCACTAGGCTTCAGAAAGAAACAGTCTTTTGCGATTGCATTCCCAATTTATTGTGAGTATTCTGTTTACGCATTGCCAGGGAATTTAAGATGACTTTAAGTTTGATCTTGGGTTGGATTATTACCTGTGGCTCACTAGCGGGATTACTCTGGTGGGTAACACGTCTTGCGCTCCGCAGACGCCGTTCCAAATCTTGGGCGTATCTCGATGCTTCCGATACTTGGTCGTTGGATCGATATCAGCCAATGGCACGTCTTCTGACCGATAGCGACTTGTTGTTTCTGAAAGCGCAACCCGGCTATGTTGCTGAAATAGGCGCTCGATGGAAACGTGAAAGGCGGCGAATTTTTCGCTTATATCTCTCTGAATTAAAGGGCGATTTCCGGCGGCTGCATGCGCAGGCGCGCGAGATGGTGGCACACTCGGGGGCGGAGTCCGCTGGGCTGGTGGAAGTCCTGATGAAGCAACAGATCATTTTCCTGCGCGCGACGATGACGCTGGAATTCCGCTTGGCGCTGCAAGCGATGGGGATCGGCAAAGTGGACGTCTCCTCTTTCATGCGAATCGTCGAGGCGATGCGGGTAGATTTGGCGCAGCGCACGGCTTCCTTGACGGCTGCTTAGAGGTTTTTCAGCAGGATTTTCGCTTCCGCGAATTTTTCAAATTGGCGCTCGGCATCTTTAAAAGCGCGGGTGTGAACCCGTCGGCGCGCGCCCTTATGCTCGGCGGGATAGCGCAAGTGGAGCATTTCGTGAAACAGAACGTATTCGACGGCTAGTTGAGGCGTATCGCTGCGATCAAGAATGCGGCTGAGCACAATGGCATTGTGGGACGGATCATAATGGCCAAGCAAGGTGCGGGACGCATATGGGCTCCAGCCGAGAATGGGGCGGGCCATGAGTCCGTTGAAGTAGCGGAAGTTCAGCTCTTCGAACAGTTGATTTAAGTCATAGCGCACGCCGCGGGGACCGTCTACGCGTTTGCGGCCGCGGACCTGGCGGACCAGGTCGAGACTGCGGCGGATGTCACGGCGGTTGAGGTAACGGCGGTAGCGATCATTGCTTTCCGGCGGCACGGGCCGGCGGAACAACTTTGAAAGCAAGATCTCAGCGAGAGCTTCCATCACCTCCGCCGGTGCGCTTTCGAGAGTGTCCGCCAGGCGTAGGCGCAGTGTGCCGCCCTCCAGGCGAATTTGTGCGTTGGCATTGGCGTAGCGGCGGAACTCGATGCGAATAGTAGGGGGCGCCGTGCGCGGACGAAGTTGCCGGAAGACGCGCTGGTAGATTTCTTCCAAGCTCTCCAGGGTGGCAGCCGTCTCGGAGTCGGCGGTCAGAACAGCAGCGGCCTCGACTTGCATTTCCTCCCGAATGTAACATAACTTAAG
>JALYJH010000501.1 GCA_030775415.1 Acidobacteriota bacterium
TCCTAAGGGAAACTACGTGAATCCAGTCAGGGTATTTGCTTGTGAAGCGCAGCCGATCGTGCTCGAAGGTCTGGCGAAAGTCCTCGCCGGCGGTAGCGAGTTCGAATATCTGGGTTCCACGCCGGGAATCGCCGACGCCCTGGACGCGGTGCGCCACCAGCATCCCGACGTCTTGTTAGTGGACCAGAGCGTCGGCCTGAAGCAGATCTTTCAATTTATTTCCGACGTGAAAAACACTTGGCCGCGCTGCCAGCCGATCCTGTGGGTGAACGATCTGGCGGAAATCGATTGTTTCCGCGCCTTGCAGTTAGGCGCGCGCGGCATTCTCAAAAAGACCGTATCGATCGCCGCCATGCGGGAGTGCCTGCTGGCGGTGGGCCAAGGCGAAGTGTGGATCGAAAGCTCTCTGGCCGAACATGCTGTCGGCGCCATGGACCGCCGCTCGTCGCCGCGCCTGACGCCGCGCGAAAAAGACATCGTGCATCACGTGTGCGGCGGCTTGAAGAACAAAGAGATTGCCGAAGCCTTGGCCATCACCCCCGGCACGGTGAAAGTACACCTGATGCATATTTTTGAAAAGACCGGGGTCAAAGACCGCTTCGAACTAGCCGTCCAGGGCCGCCGTTTGCTCGGTACCGAACACGCCTCGCCCCTCGAAACAGTCGAGGACCGGACCGCCAAATCGTTTGCCTAAAGTGCACGCCTCATTATGGCGAATAGGTAGACAGGCACTAGGTCCGCGCCCATGACTCCCGAATCCACTATCGCCGCGCTCCCCTCTCTGCCCCCGGCTGGTATCGACGCGCTGTTGCAGCGCCGCTGGGGGCAGCTGCTGGTGCCTTCGCTGCTGGATCTTTTATTTGCCGCGTTGATCGGCTGGCTGTTTATGAGTTCCGGCCCCCACGGCTGGCAGTCTTTGCTGGCGGACGCCGATGTCGGCTGGCACATCCGCACCGGGGAGTACATTCTCGATCACCATCAAGTGCCGCACCACGATCTGTATTCGTTTTCAAAGCCCGGCGCGCCCTGGTATGCCTGGGAGTGGTTGAGCGATGTCATCGACGCCCTGCTGTTCCGCTGGGCCGGATTAAAAGGAGTGGTCCTGGCCGCCGGAGTGATCATTGCGCTCTACGCCACCACTTTAATGCGCCGCATCGTCGACGCCGGCGCGCACTTATTTGTGGCGCTATTCGTAACGCTGCTGTCGGTAGGTTCGGCCTCCATGCACTTCCTGGCCCGGCCGCATGTGTTTACGCTGCTGCTGCTGTCGCTTTCAATGGCCCTCATCGAAGCCGACCGCCGCGGCGCCAACCCGGCGCGCCTGTGGTGGCTGGTTCCCATAACATTGCTCTGGACCAGTTTGCACGGTGGGTTCCTGGTATTGATTGGATTGCTCGGACTCGCGGCCATCGGCGCCGCGGTCGAAGCCTGGATACAACGTACCCCAGGCGCGCGCCCGGACTGGGCTCCGGCATTGCGCTGGAGCAGGTTGACCGCCTCCTGCGCCGCCGTGTCCCTGATCAATCCGTACGGCTGGGGATTGCACGCTCACGTCATCCAGTATTTGCGCTCCGATTGGATTCGCAAAACAGTGCAGGAATTCCAGTCCCCCGTTTTCCGCAATGAGAACATGCTGCAGTTCGAAGCCCTGCTGTTTATCGGGCTGATCACCGCCGGCGCGCGCTTCCGCCGCGGGCGCGTAATCGACGGCCTGTGGATATTGGCTTTGGGCTATATGGCGCTGTCGAGCGTGCGCCATGTGCCCATCTTTGTCACCGTTACCGCTCCCCTGATTGCCGCGGAAATGACCTGCTGGTGGAAAACCTGGGTGGGCCATGCCTCCCCCAAATCCGCTAAAGGGATCTTGAATCAGATGGGTTTCGAGCTGGCACGGGGTTTCCAGCGATATAGCCTCTGGATCGTGCTGGCGGTGGCCGCGCTGGCCTTGAGCGATTCCGCGATCGCTTGGCCCAGCGACTTTCCGGCCGAGTTATTCCCCACCGCCATGATCCACGCCCATGAGCAGCAGATTCTCGAAGCGCGCGTGTTGACTGCCGACCAATGGGCGGATTACTTGATCTACTTGCATCCCCAGCAAAAAGTTTTCGTCGATGGACGCAGTGATTTTTACGGCCCCGAACTGGGCGACCCCTTTTTACAAGTGATGGGAGGCCTGCCGGGCTGGGAGAAGGTCATGGAAAAGTACCGTTTCAACCTGGTGCTGATTCCGGTCGATACCGCGGCCTCGCAATTGTTGAAGCAACGTCCGGAATGGCGTGTCGAGGCCGACGACGGGAAGCAGATCCTGTTCGTCCTCCGTCAGCCCGTAGCGCCCGCCGGTTTATCCCGGAAAGCGGGTTCCAGCACCCGAAACTAAGGTTCTACGGAAGCATAGAAGCGGGCGTCAGCGGGCTAATGAAAACCCCCGATCCGGCCGAAGTAGTTTAAGGAGAGCATTCAAGGATGAAGCCGCAGAATCCGAGTCCGCGCAAGACCGCCGCGGGCCGCAGCAAGAGCAGCGTAGGGATTCCCCATCTGCCGATGGAGTGGATGGATCCGATGAGCTGGCGTCTGCCCTCCGGTAAGGCGCTGGCGGAATTCGCTTTGCAGACTGGGTTTCTAGCGCCCCTGATGATGCGGGCGCCCAAGATGCACAAGAAACCTGGGACGGCGGGCGTGCCCGTGCGTCCGGTGGCGGTGAATCCCCGGTTGACCAGGGAACAGGTCGAGGAGGCGCCGGTGCGTTCGGCGTCGTTTCGTTAAAGGCGATGAGCATGCAGG
>JALYJH010000502.1 GCA_030775415.1 Acidobacteriota bacterium
CCCCTCCACCCACTCCAACACCATGTAGACTTGCCCGCGCGTGTTGTAAGCCAGCACCTTCATTACGCCCGGATGATCCAGCATCTGCCCGATCTCGGCTTCCCGCTGAAATCGTTCGAACAGCACCGGATCGCCTTCCATCTCCGGATGCGGAATCTTGATCGCCACAAACTGGCCGCTCTGCATGTCCGTCGCCTTATAAATCGACGCCATGCCGCTGCGCGCCACCAGGTTTTCAATCCGGTATTGGTTGAGGAGATCGCCGGGATGGATGGATTTCATGATCAGGGGCCGTGGCCGCCGTCAGCGCAGCTTGTAAGGCCGCCCGCGGTACATGCCAACCCGCTCCACGTCCCGAATGCGAATGAGCGAAACACTTATATTATCGTTACCGTCCCGACCGTTGGCAAGCTCAATCAGCCTCCTCGCGGCAGCCTTCAAATCGGCCCCGCGACTCGCCACAGCCGCTATCTCTGACCCCTCCACCGAGTTGTGCAGCCCGTCCGAACAGAGCGCCAGTACGTCCCCCGGCAGCACCTGCGGCTCCGCCAGATCTACATTCACGAACAGATCGTTGCCCAGAGACCGCACCAGCACATGCCGGTTCGGTGAGGTCGCAAATTCCTTAGCCGAAAGAATCCCCAATTTCAATTGCTCGTTGGCTACGGTGTGATCCCGCGTGAGCAGCGTAGCGCACCCCTCGCGAATCAAATAACACCGTGAGTCCCCTGCATGAGCCACAGCCGCCCGGTCGTAGCGCAGCGCGCACGCCACCATCGTTGTAGCCATATTCGAGCCGCCCACGCTAGCCCGCTTGCCTTTTTCGTAAACACAGACGTTGGCCGCCTTCACCAGTCGCGTCAGCAGCGCACCCAGCGCCTCGTCCTTGGGTGCGTCCCCAAAGCCATTGACTAGATGCTCCACCGCCGCGTGCGAAGCCACTTCGCCGTGGTCGTGCCCGCCCACTCCGTCCGCCAACGCAAATAACCAACCGTGCGTGCGCGCCCGTTCCTCAGTCTCCGGCGCCCAGTACCCCTGGTAATCCTCGTTGTGATCGCGGGATTTTCCGAAATCCGAAAGTTGCGCAAACTCTACGTCAAGCATGGTCTAGCAACGACGTCCCTATAGAAAAAACGGGCGGGCATGAGCGCCCGCCCGAAACTTCGTGACCTTGCTGTAGTGAGTTACGAGATGGCTCCCATCCCGCGCTCTCCCACCAGCGTCGTCCGACCCTTCTGTTTGCTCGCGCGCATGAAGTAAATGCCGCCATAGATCGCCCATACTATCGCAATTCCGAGCGCCAGCAGCGGTTCCTTCGCCGTCCCGTATCCCATGAACGGCCCGATCAAATAGAAAGCCATGCAAGCCAGATTGGCCACCAGCCCAAAAATGGGAATGGCCGTATGGCGCAGGAAGCTATAGTTCGGATGCTTATGATACGCCACCATGCAGATGAAGCAGCTCAGCATATACAACAGGAACGTGCCGAAATTGGAAGCCAGCGTTACCGTCAGTAGCGTGTTGGGCAGCGCCGCCATTGCGTCGTGCGACATATACCCCACGCTAGAGAACAGCCCTTGCGGCAAGGCTTTGATAGCCGTGTCCTGCAGCGCGCCGGAATCGCCGAATGGCACCAGCACCGCCACCACGCCCACCACCGCCGAAATAACTGCCAACGTCCAAATCGCGCGATGCGGCGTTAGCGTATCGGAGTGCAGCAGCCCGAAATGCTCGGGAACTTCCTCGTCCTTGCCCATGGCGTAAGTCACGCGAGCCGCCGTGTTCATGCAGGAAAGTGTCGTGCCGATAATCGCCAGGAACACCGTGAACGCCTCGATGAGCATGAAAGTGCGGCCGTTGCCCGGTCCCAGAATGGCGTTCCCAACCACCACCATCATGTCGCCGATCGGCGCCGCCGACCCCTGCGCGCTAGTCATCGGATACCCGCTGTTCAAGAAGTAGTTCGCCGCGAAATACTCAAACAGGTAACAGAACGCTCCCTGTACCAAGAGCGAAGTGATCACCGCGATCGGCACGTTTCGCTTGGGATTTTTAGCTTCACCTCCCATCGCCGTTACCGATTCGAAGCCCACTAGAATCAGAATCGCCACCGTAGCCTGCACGAACACCCAGCCGAAGTTGTGAACCCCCACCACGGAGCCGGGGTTGGGATGGCTCAGAAAAACGCCCTTCTCATCGTGTTCCGGATAAGCAATGTGGAACGGCATCGGCTTGCCCGCCGCATCCAGCTTGGGCTTCGGAACGCCCTTATCGTCGCGCACAATCACATCTGTAGCCGTACCGTTCACCGTCTGCGACATCGTTAGGAATTCGTAGTCGTAAGCATCGCCCGAGGACGAGTCAAACTGGTAAGCCACGCTTCCCGGCGGATGATTCGCGCGGAAGCCCAGAGCCATCACAGCGAATACGATCAGCGCGCTGATCTGAATCACATTGATCGCAATGTTCACCGCCGTCGAGCCGTTGACGCCCCGGCTGGCGATCCACGCCACCGCAAAGGAAAAGACAATCGCGATCAGTGCCATAAACACCGGGCCCGGATTCGAGGCGCTCATGAAGTTCGGCCAGAGCGTGCCCACCAGGTAACCCACCAGCACCCCCATCACCGCCACCATCACGCCGGGATAAATCCAGTAATACAGGTGCGATCCCCAGCCGACAATGAATTTCGAGATACGCGCGTAGCGCCACATCTTGTCATGATTCAAAAAAGACTGTTCCGCGAAGTAATACGAGCTCCCGGTCCCCGGATACAGC
>JALYJH010000503.1 GCA_030775415.1 Acidobacteriota bacterium
TCGTACTCGCGGAGTTCGGCTTGGCCGAGAAAACTCGCGAGTTGAATGTAGCCGCCGCGCGCATCGCCCGCCAGGTGGCGGACGCGTTTTCCACTTCCGTAAAGCCGCGTTTTGTCGCCGGGTCCATGGGACCCACTACCAAATCCCTCACTCTACGCGGTGACGTTAGTTTTCAGCAACTGCGCGATAGCTACTACCAGCAGGCGCAAGCCCTGGTCGAGGGCGGCGTGGATTTCCTGTTGCTGGAAACCGGATTTGACACCCGCAACATCAAGTCAGGCCTGGTGGCGATCCAGCAACTTGAACGCGAGCTAGGCCAGCGCATCCCCATCATGGTTTCCGGGACCATTGAGCGCTGGGGAGCGATGCTCGCCGGCCAGCCTGTCGACGCCTTCTACGCCTCCGTCGCGCACGCCGACCTCCTCGCCATCGGGCTCAATTGCGCCACCGGCCCGGACCTGATGACGGACCATATCCGCACCCTGGCGAATATGGCCTCGACTCGAATTTCTTGCTACCCCAACGCCGGACTGCCCAATGAAGACGACCAATATCTGGAGACTCCCGAATCGCTCGCCGGCCAGCTGGCGAAGTTTGTCGAGCAAGGCTGGCTGAACATCGTAGGCGGGTGCTGCGGGACCACTCCCGCCCACATCCGCGCCATGGCTGAAATGACCGCCGGCCGCGCCCCTCACGCCGTCAATCCTCCGTCACATCGCGCCTATTACTCCGGCGTCGAATTGGTTGAGGCTGAAGACTCCAGCCGTCCCTTGATCGTAGGCGAGCGCACCAACGTGATTGGCTCGCGGCTGTTCAAAAAAATGATCGCGGAGGAAAAGTGGGAAGAAGCCAGCGAAATCGCGCGCTGGCAAGTGAAGAACGGCGCCCATATCATCGACGTGTGTCTACAGTCGTCAGACCGCGAAGAGATCAAGGACATTGACCCCTTCTATTCGAAGCTGATTCCCAAGATCAAGGCCCCGGTCATGGTGGACACTACCGATCCAAAGGCCATCGAGCGCGCGCTGGTATGGTGTCAAGGCAAGTGCATCATCAATTCCGTCAACCTCGAAGACGGCGAGGAAAAATTCGAGTTAGTGTGCCCGCTCGTCAGGGCCTACGGGGGCGCGCTCATCGTCGGCACCATCGACGAAGATAAGCAACAGGCGCAGGCCTTCACGCGCGAGCGCAAGCTGGCGGTCTCTCAGCGCTCCGTGCAGATCCTCACCGAAAAGTACGGTATCCCGCCCGAAGACATTATTATCGACACCCTGGTCTTCCCCTGCGCGACAGGCGATGAAAACTACGTGGGAGGCGCGGTTGAAACCATTCACGCCATCCGCATGGTGAAAGCCGAGATCCCGCACGTGAAAACAGTGCTGGGAGTCTCCAACATTTCCTTCGGCCTCCCGGCTGCCGCCCGCGAAGTGGTGAACTCGGTGTTCCTCTACCACGCGACCAAAGCGGGTCTCGACCTGGCCATTGTCAACGCCGAACGCCTCGAACGCTTCGCGTCGCTGCCCGAAGAAGAGCGTCGCCTGGCCGAGGACTTGTTGTTCAACACCCCGCCGCCGGGGATACCAGCCCCTGAAGACTGGCGCGAGCAAACCCGAGAGCAGAAAATCGCCATTAATCAGTTCCACATAGCCGCTATAACCGAGTACTTCCGCCGCGCCGGCAAAAAAGCACGCATCGTTATCGCGGAACTGCCCCTCGACATGCGTCTGGCGCGCTATATCATCGAAGGCACCAAGGACGGCCTGATTCCCGACCTGGAGCTGAAGAGACAGGAGGGCGCCAAGCCCCTCGATATCATCAACGGTCCCTTGATGGACGGCATGGCCGAGGTCGGCCGCCTGTTCAACAATAACGAGCTGATCGTCGCCGAAGTGCTGCAATCCGCCGAAGCCATGAAGGCGGCCGTCACCTATCTGGAACAGTTCATGGAAAAGGCCGACACTGCCTCCCGCGGCAAAATCGTGCTCGCGACAGTGAAGGGCGACGTCCACGACATCGGTAAGAATCTGGTTGAGATCATCCTCGCCAACAACGGTTACAAAGTCATTAATCTGGGCATCAAAGTTTCACCAGACGACTTGATCCAAGCCTGGCGTGAGCACCGGCCAGATGCTATCGGCCTCTCCGGCCTGCTCGTCAAGAGTGCCCACCAGATGGTGACCACCGCCTCCGATTTCCGCGAAAGCGGCGTGGACGTGCCGTTGCTGGTGGGCGGAGCCGCGCTCTCCGAACGCTTCGCCACAACTCGCATTGGTCCCGCTTACGGCGGCCCTACCTTCTACGCGAAAGACGCCATGACGGGGCTGCGCATGATGAATGAACTGATGGACCCCAGCAGCCGGGACGCCACGCTCGCCGATCATATTTACCTGGCTCTGGAACCAGTGCTCGAACCCGAGATTCCCGCCGGTACGGACGCCGGAAGCGCGCGCAGCCCAAGGGTCCGCGCCGACATTCCGATTCCGCCGGCGCCCTATCTGGACCGCCGCGTGCGCGACGTCCCCAATTTGCAGGAGCTGTGGAGCTATATGAATCCCTACATGCTCTATGGCCGCCACCTGGGTTTCAAAGGCAACTTTGAAAAGATGTTGAAGGCACGCGATCCCAAGGCATTGGAGCTCCACCAGGCCGTCGAACGCGTCAAAGACAGGGCAGCCAAGTTTCTAAAGCCGCGCGCGGTCTGGCAGTTTTTCGAAGCCGAGCGCCAGGGAAACTCCGTGCATCTTTTCGCGCCCGGTGACGCGACTGCGCTGTAC
>JALYJH010000504.1 GCA_030775415.1 Acidobacteriota bacterium
GGTCTTCCACGGCTAGATCATCTTCGATGATTCCAGACATGAATTCGCCGGCCACCTGCACGTCGGTGGTTTCAATCCACAGAGGACTCAGTTTCCGGATAGTTTGGCGTGATATGTAATCGACAAATTCGCGTGCGAGCAGCATCCCTCTCCGTTCACCGTTAGCTTACAGTCTAAGGGTGACGCGCGAGAAGTGTCAATTCGATGCCGAGATCGTACGTACGAACTAAAGCTGCCTCGCGAAGGTACATCCGCGCCAGGAACTTTACCCGCAAGCCCCACCCACCAACTGCATCGGCAACTTGGTTTTCTTGCTTGTGCGGAATTGATAGCGCGATAGCACCACGGCGAAATGCCCCTGCGCACAGCGCACCACCCGTCCTACCGTAACCACCTGCAGCGGAACCCGGCCATCCAGCAGCGACGGCCACTCGATGCTCAATTCCACTCGTACGTCTTCGCTGATCCCGTGCTCGGAGGAGATCAACACCCCGCTGCGGCTCATATTCACGACGACGCCCGTCCCTTCCGCTGGACACCGCTTCGCTAAACTGCGATAGCGTACCCGCAGCTCCAGGGGGAAACGTACCTTCGACCGGCGTTCCAGCACCTCCGATTGCAGAAAATGTTCCATCTTATAGTCCCTGGAACGGATCAAGGTGAGGGCTGCGGAGCGCATGCCCTGTTTAAGCAACTCACTCGCCAACTTCGCGCGCCAAAAAACATAAGCTCAAGCCGTTCAGCTGTGACCGCACATGGTCGCACGACGTTACCCCGTCAAAAAGAAGCGCTACCTCGTTGTGCGCTCATGGGATAGCTTTGGCGAAGCGATTGCACATCCCGAAGTGATTCTAAAGGCAGCCCTTTCTTTTCACCGAAAATTATGAGCACACCCAATCCGATGCCGTCCGCTTCCGAAGAGCACGATTTACACCGCCAGTTAATCCAGCAGTTCTATGAAAATTCGCTTGTACGCTACGGCCCAGAGAGCGAACAGACCATATTGTTCGCCGAACACTTGGCTTCTTACCCGGCCGCACAGGACTCCTAAGCGGATGGTCGGCATGTTAACTGCACAAATGGGTATGCTCGATGTAAGTTTTACATGCAACAAGTGCAAAAAACGTACCTCCACCGCGTCCGTTCATCGCTCTTAGACCACCGCATCTCCGCGATGGTTTTGCAGAAATTCCTCGTCGATCGGCTTGCGCCCGCGAAACCCTTCTTCCGCGCCGTGCCAGAAACGGATCCTATCCTCGCCAAGCCTCCAGCACAGGCAGACCTCTTGCCCGTGATAACGCGTCAGAAAATCAATCAGCCCGCTGTCCAGGTCCTTAATCTGAACCCCTAATTCTTCCATGCGCTGAAAGATTTCCTTGAGTGCCGCGCCGCTAGTATCGCGCCGCGACCGAGCCGCCAGAATCGGCACAGGGTTCACCCGCGATCCGCCCGCCATGCGGATGCGCTGCGTGCTCTGGTTCAACTCTTCTTCGGCAGCCTGGAATTCGGATTTATGAAACAGCGCATCGCGCAAATCCTTTTCCACCTCGGGCAGTAGTTGCTCAGCTTGTGCGAGCGTGAAATATCGGGACATGAATTAGACGGAACGGTCTTTCCATAATCGTTCAATCGCCGGCCTGAAGCGGGAATACAGATACGATACCAGCAACAACAGCCCACCTAAAGCCAGAAACGCCGTGATCCGGAACCCGCGGCTCAAAGACCACACGTCCAGCAAATACAATTTAACGATCACCAGCGTCAACAGCCCTAAACCCAGAATGCGATTCACCGTCGACCGCAGCGCCACGCCAGCCACCACCAGCCCTGCCCCATAAACCGCCATCAAAATAGAAATGCCTGTCGATTCCGCGCTCGAAACATCCTGCACCTCAGCGTTCCGCGCCGCCCAAGCGCTCACTTCCAGCGCCAACCCCCACAGCACTGCAAAATGCCCCGCGCCATAACTGACAGCTTTCGCCTCACCGGACCGCGCAAACCGCGATGCCGCCCACAAGCTGCCCGCCACCACCGCGAACGTCAGAAAGCGCCGGTTGACTAGCGCATCCGCCGCATAGATCCGGCTATCGTAGGTAAGCAGCCGCGCAAAAACCAGAGCGAACACCAGCCAGGCCCCCAGTTGAAATCGCTCCCCTTCGCTCCGCCGCGCGATCCAGGCCAGCACCGCCGCCTCCAGCGCCCACAGGATCGTGACCCGAAATCCCACGAACTGTAGCGGAATCGCCAGCGTCAAGAACACGGCGCTTATCGCCGCCGCCAGTTGCCCCAGTTCCTTGCGCCGGTCCCACACCGCTGCGGCCAGCCCGCCGTGCAGCAATGCGAGCGTCAGCGTAAACGCCCCCATCATCCCGTGATAGCGCTGATCGAGAAGATCGTACGAACCCACGAAGTACAAGCCGGTGTTCGCCGCCAGCAGCCACAGGCGCGACCCCGCCGCGCAAGCCGCGAAGAACACCATGAAAATAATCGTCAGCCATGCGAACGCCGCCACGCGCGTTTCCTCGGCCAGCCACTCGCTGCTCCAGCCCATGTACAACATCACCGTACCCAGCCACGCCAGGTATTCGAGCGCTTCCCATCGCTTCCAGCGCCCCATCCCCAGTGCGCCCAAATTCAGCAGCAACGTATACCCCGCCAGCACCCACATCCGGTTCTCGCCCGTCGACAGCAGCACCGGAGTCAGATACCCGCCCACCAGTCCCCGCCACGCCCCCGCCAGCGAATCGTAATGCAGCGCCAGCGCGGCCCCCGC
>JALYJH010000505.1 GCA_030775415.1 Acidobacteriota bacterium
GAATGGAACGGCCAACCCTGTTATATCCTCGAAATACTTCCTCTCCGTAGCGATAAAATCTTGCTGCGCGGCCAAATTTGGGTGGATTCGCTTACTTATCTTTTACACCGCACCGAGGGTACTCCCTACAAGGCGCCCTCCTGTGGGCTGCGCGATGCCCGTATCGCGCTGGTCTATGGCGAGGTCCAGGGCATGTGGCTGCAGACCGCCTCTGAATCAACCGCCGACGTGCGCTTTCTGGGGCGCCACACCATGCTTTCGCGGGATGTAGGATACCAGGTGAGCGAAGCCGTCGCCAGCGCTACTCAGCCCGTTACTTCCCTCCGATAGATGATCATGCCGCTCCCGTTTCGTCTCCCGCTCACCGCTCGCGTGGTTGCTCTGCTGCTGCTTTCCACCCGGGTTTTCTACGGCTATTCGGTGCTGACGCACGAAGCCATCGTCGATTCCCTGTGGGATGCCTCTATTCAAAAAATGCTGCGGCAGCGTTTTCCCATGTCGACGCCGGAAGAAATGGAAGAGGCCCACGCCTACGTCTACGGCGGCTGCATCATTCAGGACATGGGTTATTATCCCTTCAGCAGCAAGCTCTTCAGCGATTTGGCGCATTACGTCCGCAGCGGCGACTTCGTGGTCGCGCTGATTCGCGAATCGCAGGATTTGAATGAGTACGCCTTTGCATTGGGCGCGCTGGCGCATTTTGCCGCCGACAACAACGGGCACCGCCTGGGAACCAATGTCGCGGTGCCAGTGCTCTATCCAGAGCTTCGCCGCCAATTCGGCGGCACCGTCACCTACTGGGACAATCCCCTCTCGCATTTACGCACCGAATTCGGCTTCGACGTGCTGCAGGTGGCGCAAGGCCGCTACGCGAGCGATCAGTACCGTAAGTTCATCGGCTTCAAAGTAAGTAAACCGGTGCTCGAGCGCGCCTTTGCCGAAACCTACGGGATCGAGATGAAAGACATCTTCAAAAGCTTGGACCTGGCGCTCGGCACCTACCGCTATAGCACCAGCAGCGTCATCCCCGGCATGACCAAGGTGGCCTGGCAGCTCAAGAAAGACACCTTCATCAAGGAAATACCGGGCATTACCAAGAAGAAGTTCCTCTACAATCTCTCCCGCTCGAATTATGAAAAAGACTTCGGGAAAATGTATCAGCGCCCGGCCTTTAAGACGCGCCTGATCTCCTGGTTCCTGCACATCGTTCCCAAGTCCGGACCCTTTAAGGGGCTGGCTTTCAAAGCGCCCACACCGGAAGTGGAAAAAATATTCATGGCCAGCTTCAACGCTACCGTTGACAACTATCGCGCGCTGCTGGCGGACGTCGCCGCCCAGCGCATGGACCTGGTGGTCAACGAAAACATCGATATCGGAGCGCCCACCGTAGCCGGCAAGTATCTCGGCGCCGATCTGGCTTACGACAAGCTCCTCGACAAGCTCGCCGGCCACAAATTCATCGGCGTATCGCCAGATCTTCGCAGTAATATGCTGGATTACTATAAAGACCGCAAGCCCCCCGTTGCCCCCGCTACACCCAAAGTCTCCGCCGCCTGGGACAAGCTCATGGGGCAGCGCGCCGAACTCGAGCAGTTCCAGCCGCTGTCCGCGGCGACGCGGTGAGGTCCCGTGCGGCGACGCTGCTTTCCCTCGCCGTTCTCCTCTGGACGGTCATCGCGCAGGCCCAAGCATTGACCCCGGACGAAGTCGTGCAGGCTCATTTTTCGTCCGCTATTTTCCCGGCGCCGCCCGGGCATAATCCATCAGCCACTTTGTTGTGCTGCGCCGGCTGGTCACGTGCCAGCCGTGACAGGAAGCCATCATGACCAAGCCCGAATTGAAGAAATTCACGGCCACTCTCACGGCCCGCGCCAGCGAACTCGAAGGGCTGATTCGCAACCGCGAAGCCGCGGCCATCGAAACCAGCGTGGACGCCCTCGACCAGATCCAGCACGCCGTCGAGCGGGAACTGGCGCTCGGCACGCTCGCGCGCGAGTCGTCCGGCCTGCGTGAGACCCGCGCCGCGCTGCGCCGCATCGACGACGGCACCTTCGGGATCTGCACGGACTGCGAAGAGAACATCAACCCCAAACGTCTGGCCGCCGTCCCCTGGGCAGCGCGCTGCATCGCCTGCCAGGAACGCGCCGACCACGAGGGCGCAGCCGATCCTGACATCGCCGAACCATCCCAAGCTGAAGCCGCCTGATCTGACGGCAGGTGGTCAGATGACCACCGACGGTTGAAGGTCGAGCAGCCATCCCCCCCCTTTTCAACGTTCCAGCGTTAGGTGCGGCACGTGCCCTAGGAGAAGCATGAAACTGGTGGACAAAACAAGACTGCTTCTTATCGCTGCCGCGGCTCTAACCCCGCTGCTGGCCAAGGATAACGAGCCCACGAAAAGACTGAATGACGCAAGCGTAGTCTTCACGGAGATTATGGCGGCTCCCGACAAAGGCATTCCACAGGATTTGATCGAACACGCCCATTGCATCGTGATTGTTCCCGATCTCAAGACCGCTGGCTTCATCCTAGGCGCGAAATACGGCAAGGGATATCTATCCTGCCGCAGTAAAGTAGGACCGGGCTGGTCCGCGCCGGCAACCGTCCGTATCGAAGGCGGCAGCGTGGGATTTCAAATCGGAGCGTCTTCGACAGACCTCATCATGCTGGTGATGAATGAGCGCGGAGCCGACAAACTGCTCTCCAGTAAATTCACGCTGGGCGCCGAGGGTTCCGTCGCGGCCGGTCCGGTCGGACGCACCGCGACTGCCC
>JALYJH010000506.1 GCA_030775415.1 Acidobacteriota bacterium
CCGCCCTTTCCCGAATTGGCGCCTCGCTACGCTGGCAGCCGTCGCCGGAGTATTCTACGGACTAGCTTACCGCCAAGCTCGCAGCATCCGCGCATCGATGGTGACGCATGCGTTGACGGTTACGGCGTGGCGGTTGTTCTTTACCTAGGCGAGCGGTTCCAGAAGTCCACTCCATTGCGTAGTATTCTACTTTCTAGGCTGACGAAATGAGAACTGCGTGGATTGGTTGTCTGGCACTAATAGGGTCCCTTCAGCCCCTTCCTGCGGCAGACTGGTCTGATTACAAGCCAGTGTCGCTTTCTCAGGCATGGGCGAGAGCGACAGTAATGATCGCGCCAAACAGTTCCTTGCCGAGCAATTCTTTAGAGGGGTCTCCTCAGGCCCATAAGTTCCTCGTCAAAGCCACTTACACGGGCAAGTCCCGCAAAATGGGGCCAACGCGGTTGCAGTTCATTGCGAAATGGGGAAAGTCTTTGCAATCGCAGGATTTCGCGCAACACTTCTTGGATGAGATCGAAGTCCGGGCCGAAGGCATGACTGCGTGGCTGGCCCTGCAAGACGTGTTGGTGGAGCCCTTCCGTCGCGAGGCCAAGGTGGGCGCTCCTGTCCAGCTATGGATGATGTACGCTGGAGCGGTCCAACAAGATCGTGTGTTTTTCGTGAACGAATTCCAAGTCGTCAAATAGCAGCGGGCCTTTATCTCACTTTGCTAAGTGGAGTTCTAGGTTCCGATCGACGTCCGCAGCAGGTGTAGATTTCCGGTGAGCTTCAGCGTTTCCGAACTCCTTACGTGCCAGACTTCACCGGCGCGCATCGGCCGTCCGTCGATTTCTCCCTCGCCTTCGATAGCGATCACGAGCACATCACCAGACGATGGCGGAAGCGTTATCGCGCCTTCCACTTTTAAGGGTTCCGTCATGAAGTAATCGCACTCGACCTTCGCCGCTCTGCGAGCATCATGCGGGCCCAAATGGCTCACCGTTAGCGCGCTATCCAGATGCAGCTCGCGGCCGCGGCCGTAATCGAAGAAGCGATACGTGATATCCGACTGCTGCTGGATTTCGCAAATCGTCAGCCCCGCACCGATCGCGTGTACCGTTCCCGCGGGGATGAAAAAAGTGTCGCCTGCCTGGGCGTCGAACCATTCGAGCATTTCCATGATGGTTCCGTCGAGCGCGCCGGCGCGGGCTTGCTCGCTGGTCACCGGCTCGCGGAATCCAGCAGCGATCTTCGCGCCGGGCTCGGCCTTCAGCACGTGCCACATTTCGGTTTTTCCCGGAGAGCTGTGGTGAAGCCGCGCGTACTTATCATCAGGATGCACTTGCACCGACAAATTTTCATGGGCGAAAAGAAACTTCACCAGCAGGGGGATTTCCGGCGTTTCAAACCACACTTCGCCAATCGGAAGCGGTCCGGCTTCGGCGCGCGCGTTGGGGAACCACGGCTCCAGATTGCGGGTTCCCCACGGGCGTTCGCGAAAACTAGGCTCCAGTTTGCGGAGCGGCATCGGATACTAGAGGCGCGCCGCGACGAAACGCTGCAGGCGGTCGAGACCGCGCTCCAGCTCCTTCATCGAAGTCGCATAGGAGATGCGGATGTGCTCGTTGGTGCCGAACGCTTCGCCCGGAACCACCGCGACGAACTCTTCGGCCAGCAGCTTCTCCGAAAATTGCAGGGAGTTCGTGATGCCGTTGGTGTACGCGGCACTTACATTGGGATAAGCGTAGAACGCTCCCTGCGGCATTTGCGCGGTAACGCCGGGCATGGCGCGCAGGCGGCCGATCACGTAATCGCGCCGCTTCTTGTACTCGGCAAGCATGATGCCCACCGATTCCTGCGGCCCGCGCAGCGCTTCGATCGCGCCCTTTTGGGCGAATGACGTGGGGTTCGACGTCGCATGGCTTTGCAGTTTCGCAATCCCGCCCACCACCGGCGCCGGGCCCAGTACGAAGCCGATGCGCCAGCCGGTCATCGCGTACGTCTTCGATAGCGACCCGGCCACGAGCACCGTATCTTTCACGCCGGGAATGCCCGCGAGCGAGTGCGGCGCACCGTCATAAAGGAAACGGTGATAGCATTCGTCGGTCATCACCCAGATGCCGCGGGCCTTCGCCGTGGCAATGATGCGCTCCATCTCGCCGCGATCGAAAATCGCGCCGCTGGGATTCGACGGCGAGTTGAGGATGATCATCTTGGTCTTGGGCGTGATGGCGCGCTCCACCATGGCCGCGGTCAGCGAGAAGCCTTCCTGCTCATTGGTGTTGACAAACACGCACTTGCCGCCCGCGTAATTGACCACATCTTTATAGGTCACCCAATACGGCACCGGGATAATGACTTCGTCGCCGGGATCGACCAGCGCCTGCGTCAGATTGAAAATCGCGTGCTTGCCGCCGACGGTAACGATGCATTCCTTGGTGTTGTAGGAAGTGCCGTAATCGGCCTTGTGGCTGTCGCAAATGGTCTGTTTGAGTTCTTCTGTGCCGCCGGTGTTGGTGTACTTGGTGAAGTTCTTTTCAATGGCCTCGATGGCGGCGCGCTTGATGTTTTCCGGCGTCGGAAAATCCGGCTCGCCGGCTCCGAAATCGACCACATCGTTGCCTTCGCGGCGCAAGCGCTCGGCGTCGGCAGCTACCTTCATGGTGGACGAGGGGCTGATGAGCGAAATTCTGTCGGCTAATGCTTGGGTTGTTGGCATGATTATCCTGCTCCTCTAATATCTCATTTGACACATGTCATTTTGCGACGCGATTTTTGAGCCGTTCCTCAATC
>JALYJH010000507.1 GCA_030775415.1 Acidobacteriota bacterium
GCGCGGATCTGTGCGATGTAGTTCTGGGCGCACCGGTCGACATGGATGGCGCCCTGTTTACACGGCAGTACTACCGATCGACCTACGTGACCGTGGCGAAAGCCGACCGCGGCTTGAAGATTGAGTCTTTATACGATCCTCAATTGAGGGATTTGCGCATCGGCATACACATCGTGGAGGACGACTATGCGCCGCCAGGGCATTTGCTGGCCTCCGAGGGGTTGTCCAAGCAAATCGTTGGCTACAGTCTCTACGGCGCTTATGGCGAGGCGAATCCGCCGGCTCGGCTGCTTGAAGCCGTTGCGAAAGACGAGATTGATCTTGCCATTGTTTGGGGTCCTTTCGCCGGGTACTTCGCGAAAAAAATGCGAGTCCGCTTTGCAATCCACCCGGTTTCGCCCAATCGGTTTCAGATGATCCCATTTACGTACGCGATTGGCATTGCTGTCCGAAAGGGAGATGTCGCTCTTCAATCCGCGCTTCAAAAGGTGCTCGACAACGAGTGCCAAAGAATCGGAGAGCTGCTGAAAGACTATGCGTTTCCCGTGCCTGAGGAGGATGCCCCGTCATGCGCTATGTTGCCATCGGCTGCTGTCTTCTCACATTAATCGCCTGTAAACGGGAAAGCCGTGAGGTGCGTCCAGCGCCAGCCGTTTCTGGCACACCGGGCGCGACGGCCGCGGAGAGCGCTCTGTTCCCTGGTGGGGCCACGCAGCAGTCGGAGGCTGGCAATCCCTATGAAGGAAATGCATATGCTATTTCCGAGGGACAGCGTCTCTTTGGTTGGTACAACTGCTCTGGATGTCATGCCAATGGCGGCGGCGGTATCGGACCGCCGTTGATCAAAAAGGATCAGCGCGACTGGATTTATGGCGGCGAGCCTTCTAATGTCTTCGACACCATCGTCAAGGGGCGGCCAAATGGGATGCCCACCTGGGGCGGAAAGATTCCTGAATACCAGGTCTGGCAGATCGTTACGTACGTCCGCTCCTTGAACCATCTCGAACCGAAATCTGCGACGCCAGTTCGCTCTGATTCGCTGGAACAAAAATCGGCCACGATTCTTCCAGACAAGACGGGAGCAGCGCATCCATGACTCAATGGGCGAATCAATCGATGTGGCACACAGGCGGTTCGTATTCAGCGCACATTCGAGAACTAGCGCTCTCTTTCGGCCTTCTGTTGAGTGTCATCTTCCTTATTGTTATTGGCATCGCGCTCCTGTCGATCGGCAGGAGGCATCGCGGGATTCAGCAAGAGCCGCTTGAGCCATCACATCAGCCTTCCGAGAGGACCGAGACAAAGTTGCGCACCGTGGTAGGCATCGCCACCGGCCTGACTGTACTCATCTTATTTGGACTCACGATCGTTAGTGTTTCAGTGGGCAAGACAGTATCGGCATCGGTTACGCCGACGGGCAGCCTGACTATTGACGTGACCGGTACACAGTGGTGGTGGAAGGTTCGCTACGAGAGTGATGATCCGAGCCGCATTCTCCAAACCGCCAACGAAATTCACATTCCAGTGGGTCAGCCAATTGCGATAAGCGGAAATTCCGACGACGTCATCCATAGTTTCTGGATCCCCAGCCTGCAGGGCAAGCGCGATCTCATCCCCGGGCGTACCACGCTTGAATGGCTCCAGGCGGATCGTCCAGGGGAATATCGCGGCCAGTGTGCTGAGTTCTGCGGGCTGCAGCATGCGCATATGGCTTTCTGGGTCATCGCGGAGCCTGCGGATCAATTCAACGCTTGGATGAACCGTGAGCTCCAAGGCGTTGTGGAACCCGCGGACGAGCAGACGAAGCGCGGTCAGCAAATATTTCTAAAGTCCGCCTGCGTTCTTTGTCATGCAATCCGCGGAACCGACGCAGCCGCCGAGGTGGGTCCCGATCTGACCCATTTTGGAAGCCGCAAGACGATCGCCGCTGGAACTCTTGCAAACACGAAAGGCAACCTTGCCGGCTGGATCGCTGATCCACAAAATATCAAGCCGGGCACACACATGGCGACGGTCCCGCTTCAGCCCGCGGAAATGCAGCCACTTATCGATTATCTGGAGAGCCTTAAATGACGCCGGCAGCCTCGGAACCGCAAGCCTCTGCCGATCTCGATGTTCTTCGGCAAACGTGGAGTTCCAAACCGGGTCTTCTGGGGTGGTTCTCCTCCATCAATCATCAGGAAATTGGCCGTCGTTACATTCTGACGGCATTCTTTTTCCTGTTGCTCGGCGGTATCGAAGCTTTGCTGATGAGGCTGCAATTGGCGAAGCCAGAAAACACTTTCCTCACCGCTGGTCGCTACAACCAAATTTTCACATTGCACGGCACCACGATGATGTTCCTTTTCGCGGTACCGGTAATGGAGGGAATGGGGATTTATCTTGTCCCTCTTATGGTGGGAACCCGTAACGTAGCATTTCCGCGGCTGAATGCCTTTGGTTACTGGATGTATCTAGCGGGCGGCCTCTTTTTATATGGCTGTGCCTTCTTCAATATGATCCCGGATGCGGGGTGGTTCGCGTATCCTCCCCTCTCTGGACCCCAGTTCTCGCCGGGAAAGGGCGTGGATGTATGGGCGCAGATGATCACCTTTACTGAGGTTTCCGCCCTGTGCGTTGCCGTGGAACTGGTAGTCACGATTCTAAAAATGCGCGCCCCTGGAATGTCATTGAACCGCATGCCGATGTTTTGCTGGTCCATGCTCGTTCAGTCTTTCATGATCATCTTCGCGATGCCTGCGGTGATGATCGCCAGCACGGTCTTTCTG
>JALYJH010000508.1 GCA_030775415.1 Acidobacteriota bacterium
CTCCGATGCCGCCTGCCACTTCAAGGGTGCCGGTTAGATAACGAAACCACTGGCCCAACCCGATTTTAGCGAACAGATCCACCATGGGCGGCGAGCTCGCCAGCTTCGACACTCCCACTCTGATGAACGCTGCCGCGACTAACAACTGGAGAATCCAAACCACGACGAGGCGGACTTTTGCCCCGCGTCCCGCCTCTGCGCTCATGAACGATCCTCCAGTGAAACTAAAAAATAAACTTCAGGCCGAACTGTATCTGGCGCGCTGTCGTCACCGTGCTGGTAATTTGACCGGCCTGGGGATTCGGGCTTGCGCATCCTGCTCCACTTGCGGTGCAGGCTCCGGGCTTGCCTGCCGTGAAGACGCTGGCGGCGGGCAATGCGAAATTGGCGTGATTGAATACGTTGAAGACTTCGGCGCGAATCTGTACCTGGAGATTCTCTTTAATTCGCGTCTCTTTCGACAAGGACAAGTCGGTGTCCTGAAGATTCGGCCCTCGGCCGACATTGTGTCCAAGATTGCCCAACGTGCCCGGGGGGGCTACCGTGAAGCAGGCTGGGTTGAACCACTCGTTTACACTCTTCACCTGTACGTTACATCCGGGAATGTAATTGGGCCGGGGGACTAGTCCTGGCTGTAAAGCTTCGTTGTAGCCGATGGAGTCGAACCCGGTGTTTATATTGAACGGGAGACCAGTACTCGAAGTCACGATCCCAGCGAGTTGCCAACCGGTTAACAACCGGCTTCCACGGAAGGGCAATGTGTAGACGCCATTTACGCGGAGAGCATGGCGGATGTCCTGAGGACAGGGACCATAATCGGCCTTGCGGTCATACGGATTCTGCGAATCGGAAGGAGTGTTGAGGCTGAGCGCACCGAGGGTGCTGCCACCGTTATCCATGCAGTTCGCGTAAGTGTAGGCGGCCTGCAACTGGATGTTGCGGCTCAAGCGATGATTCAGGCTAACCTGCAAGGAATTGTAGCGCGAGTAGCCACCGGGGATATCGTCACTCAGGTAGCTGAAATTAGGATTCACGCGGGGATTTCCGACGATGTTCCCGTTCACAACAGACCCGAAATGGTAGACGCCATTTACGATGGTGGGAACGACGGGGTTTTGTTCGCTTCCAACAAACAAATGAACTCCGCGAGAGCCGACGTAGCCTACCGAAAGTACAGTCCCCGCCCCCAGGTCCCGCTGAACGTTGAGATTGTATTGAATCATGTACGGGGTGGTGTTGTTGTTGTAGTCCCAGCCGGGCGACAGTGCAGGGATAGGATTTGCGGTGCTGGCAGTGATGGGATTCGGGTAAGTTGCGCCAAACTGTATGTAGTTTGCCCAAGGCGGGGTGGACGTTAGGGCCGCCCAGTAGATGGAGGGCGAGATCACGTCATGAAACAATCCAAAACCTCCGCGAATGGAGGTCTTATGGTCGGCAAAGGGATCGTAGGCGAAACCAATACGAGGATCGAAGTTGTGCAAGGACGGATTGGTGCGGGTTACATGCGGAACATTCACAAAGTTGGTATCCGTGAGAAAATTTGGAACCAAGTATATGTTGTTGTGACGCTCCACAGGATTGGTGGTGAATTCCCAAAGGAGGCCGAGGTTGACGGTTAACTTCGAACTGACCTTCCAGTCATCGTTGATGTAGGGATTAAAATCGATCTCTCGAAAATCGCGGTTGCCATAAAATTGGGATCCTACGGGTGTTGCCAGGCTGACCCCGGCTTTGCCGGCAAGGAAATTCGACAGGCTGAAAAAATTCCACAGGTCACCGCCGAAGATCTGCAGCAAGCTATTGGTCTGGAATCGGGTGATCGACGCGCCCATCTTCAGACTGTGGTTTCCTCGCGTCCAATAGACGTCGTCGCCTTCGGTGAACTTGTTTTGATTAATGATAAACGGATTGAAGATATTCGGGCCCAAGGTACTGAGGCCGGCTACGACGATCATGCCGTCCGAGCGTCCGGAATTGGGGTAAAACTGCAAAGCGGAATGTTGCGGTGCGGGAGCCTCGCTGGAGGCGGGACGGGAGAAGCTCACGCGAGCAATATTCAATAAATTGGGTGAGATGATCCGCCGCCATTGCAGCATGGAGAACTGGTTATGGGAGACGTCCGCGTCGGGCCAAAGTGGAATGGTGGTGCTTCCACCGGTTCCCGCGAAGGGTTCCAAGAAGTTGGTCTTATCCGATACGTAGCGCGCGAAGAGGGAGTCCTTGTCGGACAAATTGTAGTCGAAGCGTCCGAGTATATAATTCTCGTTCGCAGTCTGGTTTGCGACCTGAACGGCGGTGCCGATCCCGCCGCCCACGAGGGTTTGAGCCTTCGGATAGAGTGCCAGGGTTTGCGCCACGGCCTGGCTATTTGCCGCAGTGATGACGCAGGCGGTGGGATCAAGATTACAAGCCGGTACGTAGGCGATGGCAGTTTCGCCAAGCAACTGGCGGATGCCTTCGTAGTTCACAAAAAAGAACATTTTGTTCTTGCGAATGGGGCCGCCCAAGCTGCCTCCGAATTGGTTCTTGCGGAAAGGCGGGGGCGAACTACCGGGATCGAAGAAGCCACGCGCGTCGAGCACGCTGTTGCGAATAAAGTCATACGCCGATCCGTGGAACGTGTTCGTACCGGATTTGCTCACTGAATTCATGACCGCGCCGTTGCCCCCGAACTGGGCGCTATAAGTATTGGTGAGGGTCTGAAACTCGGCGACCGCCTCCACACCCAGGGAAGTACCGCTGATGGACGCTAATC
>JALYJH010000509.1 GCA_030775415.1 Acidobacteriota bacterium
CTGGGAGATGGAACACGTGGGGACCATCTGCACCCACTGCGCCGATGGCTGCAAGACCACCCTGGGTGTCCGCAACGGCGAAATCATACGCGGGAACAACCGCGACCGGAGCGGGATCAACAACGAATTCCTGTGCGTGAAGGGGCGCTATGCCTTCGACTTCACGAAGCACCCCGAGCGCTTGCAATCACCCATGATGAAGACCGAAAGAGGCTACGAGCCGATTTCCTGGTCGCAGGCTCTCGAAGTCGTTTCCACCAAGTTCAGCGAAGCCAAGGCACGCGGCGGGAAGTTCGCTGTGATCGGCTCCAATCACACCACCAACGAAGAGAATTTCTTCCTGGCGAAGTTCGCCCGGCAAGGCCTCGGCACTCAAAATATCGATCATCACCGCACCGGCGATCTGGCAACTTTTTTCGATGCACTCTCCGGCAAAAGCAACGCGCTTGCCACCGCCGCCGACGTGTACTCCGCGAAAGCCGTTCTGGTGGTGGCGTCGGATCTGGCGCAGCAGCACCCATTCGTGTCCTTTCAGGCGCGCGCCAATTTCCGCCATCACAACGCACATATTTATGCGGTGACCTCGGGTCCGGTTCGCGAAGACAATCAGGCAGTGGCCAGCGTGCGTGTCCAAAAGGGCGGGGAACTGGCGGGCGTCGAATCTTTGCGCGAAAAACTGAAGGCCGAGGGCGACCTGGTTATCGTCTTCGGTGACTCCGTTCAAGGCGATGCTCTGCGGAAGCTGGTAGGCTTCGGCGATTCCCTGGGGATTCCAGTCAAGTACGTTTGTTTGGTGGATTACTCGAACTCGCGGGGAGCCTTTGACATGGGCGTGCTTCCTCTGGGGGGCGGAATGTCGCGGGAACAAATGTTGGCCGCGACGGACCTGGATGTTTTCTGGGTAGTGGGCGCCAATCCCCTGAAGGCCGGGTCACTCGCGTCGCGGAACGCGTTCGTGGTAGTCCAGGACCTCTTCATGACCGACACTGCCAAACAAGCCGACATCGTTCTCCCCGCCGCCTCCGCTTACGAAAAGAGCGGCACGGTCACCAACGTGTGCGGCGAAGTGCAGCGGCTGAAGCAAGCCATCAAAGTGATGGGCACCAAGACGGATCTCGAGATCTTCGGACAAATCGCCAAGGAAATGGGATTGAATTTAGGCATCTGGCTGCCCGATAAAGTATTCGAAGAGATCCGCAAGAATGTGCACGGCTACGGGGTATCACCCGCACTGCTGGCGCTGGGCTCGGTCCCGACCATGCCTCTGAACGGACGCGTGGCGGCGCTCCCCGGCGCGATCCAGTCTTCAGGCGACACGCTCTTCACTTCAGGCTCGCTCACTCCATACTCCGCAATACTCAACAACGTCATGGAAGCTCCTGGCAAACTTTACGGCGGACAGGGGCAATAGGCGACGATGACTTTCTTCATAGTGAGTATCGTCAAAGCCGCGGTGGTGGCGTTCGTATTACTAACAGCTCTGGCGTACCTGCAGTGGCTCGAACGCAAAGTGCTGGCTCACATCCAACTGCGTGTCGGCCCGCGACGCGTGGGTCCCCACGGATTGCTGCAGCCCTTAGCCGACGTCATCAAGCTGATCACCAAGGAAGACATGATGCCTTCCCATGTGAATAAAGTGTTCTGGTTTCTGGCGCCTTTCATCGCGGTACTTTTCGCGCTGATCCCCATTGCCGTGATTCCGTTCGGCACCGAACTGAGTCTGCCCGCGATCAATCTGGGCCCGCTTCACATTCCGGCGATCACCACCCCGATGCAGTTGACCGATCTGAACATCGGTGTGCTGTTCATTCTGGGGATCTCAGGATTGGGCGTGTACGGCGTAGCGCTCGCCGGTTGGTCCTCGAACAACAAGTATTCGCTACTCGGCGGCTTGCGCAGCTCCGCGCAAATGATCAGTTATGAGCTGCCGATGGCGATGGCGATTGCCGCGCCCCTACTGGCTCTCAATACACTGAGCTTCCGCGGCATCGTCGACGGCCAAGCTGGTTTCTTCTTCGGCTTTCTTCCCAGGTGGACCATTTTCCAGGTCTTCCCCTTCAACATCATCAGCTTCATCCTGTTCATCATCGCGGCCTTCGCGGAAACCAACCGCGTCCCCTTCGATCTGCCCGAAGCGGAAAACGAACTGGTAGCCGGCTTCCACACCGAATACGGCAGCATGAAATTCGCCGCGTTCTTCATGGCCGAATATTGCAACATGGTCACGGTCTCCTGCGTCGCGACGCTATTGTTCCTGGGCGGCTGGCACCCGCCGTTCCCCGCGCAATATGGATCGAGCTTCCTGCCGTCGCTGGTGATGGCTGGAGCCGGAATACTATGCTTCCTGCATGCGATGAGCCCCGCGCGTCCGCTCGACCGCTTCACGCTCCCCGTGGTCGGCGTAGCATTCTTCGCCTTGGCCGGCGTGTTTCTAATTCCCGCCGTGGCGCTCCCGCTCATGCCCATCATATGGTTCTCCGCCAAAGCGCTGGTCATCCTGTTCGTTTACATTTGGGTTCGCGGCACGCTGCCGCGCTTCCGCTACGACCAACTGATGCGCTTTGCCTGGACCTGCATGTTCCCGGTAGCCGTCGTCAACCTGTTTCTCACCGGCTTGGTGGTGGCATTGGCCTAACGGCCCGCGCATAAAATATGGACGCACTCCTCTTCATGATCTTCGCCGCGATCGCGGTGGTCTGCGGCATCAACTTAGTGGTGCAGACGCACCCCATCTCGAGCGCCCTTTCTTTAGT
>JALYJH010000510.1 GCA_030775415.1 Acidobacteriota bacterium
GATGCGCGACGCCGCCCTCGCCTGCCTGCGCGAAATCGGCGTCGACACCGGCGGCTCCAACGTCCAGTTCGCCATCGATCCCAAAACCGGGCGCATGGTGATCGTCGAAATGAATCCGCGCGTCTCGCGCAGCTCCGCTCTCGCCTCCAAAGCCACCGGATTCCCCATCGCCAAGATTGCCGCTAAATTAGCGGTCGGCTACCGCCTCGACGAAATCAGGAACGACATTACGCGCCTCACGCCGGCTTGTTTCGAGCCCACCATCGACTACGTAGTCGCGAAAATCCCCCGCTGGCAGTTTGAGAAATTCCCCGGTGCCGAAGCCGTCCTCGGTACACAGATGAAGAGCGTCGGCGAAGTCATGGCCATCGGGCGCACCTTCAAACAGGCGCTCGGCAAAGGCATGCGCAGCTTAGAAACCGGCAAAGCCGACGGCGCAACCACTTACCAGGACCACCTGATCGAAGCACGCCTAATCACGCCCAATCCGGATCGCCTGGGTTACATCCGCTTCGCCTTCGAGCACGGCTACAGCGAAGCCCAAGTGCATGAGCTGACATCAATCGATCCCTGGTTCCTGCGCCAGTTGCGCGAGATGGTGGACCTCGAAATGACCCTCGCCAAGGGCTCTCTAGGCACCGCCACCCGCGAGCAATTCTTAACCGCCAAGCGCGATGGCATCTCCGACAGTTTTCTAGCTCGCTCCTGGAACGTCCCGCCGCTCGAAGTCCGCGCCCGCCGCAAAGAGCTCGGCGTCAAAGCCGTGTTCAACCGCGTCGACACCTGCGCCGCCGAATTCGAAAGCTTCACCCCGTATCTCTATTCGAGCTACGAGTCTGAATGCGAAGCCAACGTCTCGCCGCGTAAGAAAGTCATGATTTTAGGCAGCGGCCCGAACCGCATCGGGCAGGGAATTGAGTTCGATTATTGCTGCTGCCACGCCTCCTTCGCCCTGCAAGAGTTCGGCGTCGAATCGATCATGGTCAACTGCAACCCCGAAACCGTCTCCACCGACTATGACACCAGTGACCGCCTCTACTTCGAGCCCCTCACCCTCGAAGAAGTCCTGAACATTTGCGACACCGAAAAGCCCGACGGCGTCATCGTCCAATTCGGCGGCCAAACCCCGCTCACCCTGGCGCTCCCGCTCAAAGCCGCCGGTATTCCCATCATCGGCACCGATCCCACCAACATCGATTTAGCCGAAGACCGCAAGCTATTCGGTAAGCTTCTCGACGAATTAAATATCCCGTCGCCGGCCAACGGCTCCGCCACCAGCCCGGAGGAGGCCTGCGCCATAGCCCGCTCCATCGGCTTCCCCGTCCTCGTCCGCCCCAGTTACGTGCTCGGCGGACGTGCCATGGTGATTGCTTACGACGAGGACACCGTCCGCCGCTACATGCAGGAGGCCGTGACCTTCTCGCAAAGCCGTCCTGTCCTGATTGACCGGTTTCTGGAAGACGCCACCGAAGTCGACGTCGACGCCATTGCCGATTCCACGGGAGCCGTCCTCATCGCCGGCATCATGGAGCATATTGAAGAAGCTGGTGTCCATTCGGGCGATTCCAGTTGCGTGCTGCCCGCCACTTCGCTCGCGCCCGAAACGCTGGCCACCATCGAAATCTACACCGAGAAACTAGCCCGCGCCCTATCCGTCATCGGCCTGATGAACGTGCAGTACGCCGTAAAAGAAGGCAAAGTCTACGTGCTCGAAGTAAACCCCCGCGCCTCGCGCACCGTGCCTTATGTGAGTAAAGCCACCGGCGTCGCCGTCCCCCGCATCGCAGTGGGCGTCATGCTGGGCAAGACCATCGCCGACTTCACCGGTGCCACCGGCGTCCTCACCGTCCCCCAGTATTTCGTGAAGTCGCCCGTGTTCCCCTTCAATAAATTCCCCGGCGTCGATCCCACGCTAGGCCCTGAAATGCGCTCGACAGGCGAAGTGATGGGCGTCGGCGAAAACTTCGGCGAAGCCTTCGCCAAGGCCCAGCTAAGCGCCGGTACGCCGTTGCCCGACAAAGGCCGGGTATTCATCAGCGTCAACGATCGCGATAAACCCGTCGCCGTCGCGCTTGCCAGGCGCTTCCACGAACTGGGCTTCGAAGTCACCGCCACGCGCGGTACGGCGGAACAAATCCGAGCCTCCGGAGTGCCCTCGAAAACCGTATTTAAAGTAAACGAAGGCCGGCCCAACGCGGTAGACCTTTTAAAAGCCGGCTCCATCGACCTGATTATCTACACCGGCACCAGCGGCGCCCACGCCTTTAGCGACGAAAAAGCCATCCGTAAAAATGCGGTCACCTACCGCATCCCCTGCATCACCACCATGAGCGGGGCCCGCGCCTCGGTGGAGGCCATCGTCTCGCGCCGCCGCGATCCGGTCCGCGTTTGGAGCCTTCAGGAAATCCACGCCGTGGCCCAGGCCAAAACTAATTAAGGGAAAGGGAACCATCGACATGAAGGGCATCGTATTAGCGGGAGGCACGGGAAGCCGCCTTTTTCCGCTTACCAAAATCACCAACAAGCACCTGCTCCCCATCTACGATAAGCCGATGATCTTTTACCCCATTCAGACGCTCGTCGATGCCGGGATTGAAGACATCATGCTGGTTACCGGCGGCCGCAACTCCGGAGATTTTCTCCGCCTCCTCGCGAATGGCAAGGAATTCGGGCTCAAGCACTTGAACTACGCCTACCAGGAAGGCGAAGGCGGCATCGCCGACGCGCTCGCATTGGCTGAACACTTTGCC
>JALYJH010000511.1 GCA_030775415.1 Acidobacteriota bacterium
CTTTGGAAGGGAACGGCGGCTTCTTCGACTGGCGCGGCCAGCCCGTGCCCGGTTAACGCCATGCCCAGAATGCGGCGCAAAGAGAATTTGCCGACCAGGCGCTGCGAGTGTTGCGGGCGTCCGTTCGCGTGGCGCAAGAAGTGGGCGCGCGACTGGGGGAACGTGAAGTATTGCTCCAGCCGCTGCCGCGCCTCCGCGCCGCCATGCGCGCCACCGCGGTTTGACCAGCCATGAGCGTTCTGAGGGTCATATTCGGTGACCAGCTCTCCTCCGATATATCCGCGCTAGCCTATCTCGACCCTGGGCGTGACACGGTGCTGATGATGGAAGTGGCCGAAGAAGGCGCTTACGTCGGGCACCACAAGCAGAAGATCGTTCTCGTGCTGTCCGCCATGCGCCACTTCGCCGATGAGTTGCGGTTGCGAGGGATTGCCGTCGACTATGTGCAACTGGACGCCCGAGGCAACAGCGGCACACTCACCGCCGAAGTTCAGCGCGCCGTTTCGAGGCACCGTCCTGAATATTTGGTAGTGACCGAGCCGGGGGAGTGGCGTGTTGAGAAGATGGTCGAGGGCTGGGCGGCGTTGGCCGGCCGTCCGGTCGAGGTACGGTCCGACAGCAGGTTCTTCGCGAGCCGTAGCCGCTTTGCGGCCTGGGCGCAAGCGCGCCGCACGTGGCGCATGGAGCATTTCTACAGAGAAATGCGGCGCGAACATGCGATTCTCATGGACGGTGAATTGCCGGCGGGCGGCGAATGGAATTTTGATGCGGCTAACCGGAAGCGGTTGCCTGCAGGCGTATCGCCGCCCTCGCGCCTGCGCTTTGCACCCGACGCAATAACGCGTGAGGTGATGGCGCTGGTCGAGCGGCATTTCGGCGATCATTTCGGATCGTTGGAAGAATTCGGATGGCCGGTGACCCGCGCGGACGCGCTTCGTGCTCTGAAAGACTTTATCTCCCACAGCCTGCCCCATTTCGGCGACTACCAGGATGCCATGAAATCTGGCGAGCCAGTGCTGTTTCACTCGTTACTCGCGCCCGCTCTGAACCTGGGGCTGCTTTCCCCAAGAGAGGTATGCGTTGCGGTGGAAGCGGCTTGGCGCGCGGGTGCGGCGCCGCTGAACGCCGTCGAGGGGTTCGTCCGTCAGATCTTAGGTTGGCGCGAGTATGTAAGAGGCGTCTACTGGACATTGATGCCGGGGTATGCCGGCGAGAACGCGCTTGACGCGACGCGTAAACTGCCTGCCTTCTACTGGACGGGTCAGACGAGCATGAACTGCTTGCGCGAGGCAATCGCCAGCACAGAGCGATACGCCTACTCGCATCACATTCAGCGCCTGATGGTGACCGGCAACTTTGCGTTATTGGCCGGTGTCGCACCCCGCGAGATCGAGCGCTGGTATCTCGCCGTCTATGCTGACGCCGTCGAATGGGTCGAACTGCCCAATACGCTTGGCATGGCGGTGTTCGCTGACGGTGGGCGGATGGCCTCCAAGCCCTACGCCGCTTCCGGCGCCTACATCAACCGCATGTCAGACTTCTGCTCGGCGTGCGAATACGACGTGAAGCAGAAGAACGGGCCGCGCGCGTGCCCGTTCAATTACCTCTACTGGGCTTTTCTTATACGGCACGAGGATCGCCTCTCGGCGAATCCGCGACTCGCCATGCCTTATCGGACACTCGCCCGCTGGCCTCAAGACCGCAGGAACGAGCTCTTGCAAGAGGCGGACGCATTTCTCGATCGCCTCGAAGCCACATAAACCGGCGCAGCCTAGACTATGATTCACTTGGCAGCTCTGTTGCTGTCCGCAACCCAATTCAACGCACATATCGGGAACGAGCGGATGATCAGTCAGTGAATTGGTGGTAAGACCTTATCATTCAAACATTCACGCCATCGCGCCAATAAGTAGCGCGGCTATTACGACAAGGCTGAGCGGTATCCGAAGCTTCGGGTACCAGGGGGGAGCCTCGCCAAGCGTGGTAGCCCGAAGATCAACCCACAGCATCATGGCGACCGCAGCGGCCAGGATGAACAGCCCTGTCGTTTCCCGCATTAAGAGAGCGCACCATCCTACCAACGAGGGAACAACGCTTAAAATCAGTCTGGAGGGGAGTTTTCTCCTATCAGAGCTGCGCTCAGATCCAATCGCCAGCCCCCAATGCACGCCACCCAGGAACGATAGAATAACTGCCCCATAGGCCGCCATCGCATGGGCGACGAGCATCTTCGTGGGGCCGGACAGGAAAGGTGTCGCGGCAGCAAGACCAATGAATGGGACGGCGCCGAGCCCGCCAAGCCATCCAGCGCTTGAGGGTACATTCGTTACCATCCCCTGCGCATCCGCGTTCTCGTCTTCGGTCATTCGTAATCTCCCCCTACTTTCGCGTCCCGCCGTTGATACCCGCCACTGTCTTGATCGGAAGCCTGGCGTCCGAAGGATCAGGGCAATCAGGTTGACACTGCCAGCAGCTGCTCGACCATGCAAATCCTGTGCGAGCAAAAGCGCCTGCATGCCGATGCGCGCTTGCGCCACGATGGCCTGGCCTTCGTCGGTTAGCTTCACCGAGCGCGTTGTTCTTTGAAACAAGCGTGCACCGGTCTCTCGCTCGACCTGGGTGATCTTTCTGCTGACCAGCGAGGTGGCACGCCGAAGTTCGGGCCGCCGCCGAGAAGCTGCCCCGGTCCGAGACCTCCAGAAGATAGCGGA
>JALYJH010000512.1 GCA_030775415.1 Acidobacteriota bacterium
GAAGAAGCCGGGGCCCGGAGCGCGCGAGTTGAAACCGGCCTTGTCCCACGCCTGAGGACGCACCAATTTGAGAACTATCAGCGAATAGGAAAATTTAAACCAACATGTTTCCCACCACCGAGATCGCCAACAAAAACACCCAGCAAGTTTCCTGGGAACAGCGCCTGCTCAAGAACGCCGGCCGCCAGAAGACCAACCTGAAGCCGGAATATCAGGAATTGAAATTCACGCTCCACCGCAAGCTGGTCGATAAGATCAATCTTGAAGCCCTGGCCACCATCGACAACCAGCGCGTGCGCGCTGAAGTGCGCCAGGCAGTGATCCAGTTAATCGACGCCGAGCCTACGCTGCTGAGCTCTCTCGAAAAGCAGCAGATTAGCGATGAGGTATTGGACGAGGTCTTTGGACTAGGGCCGCTCGAACCGCTGCTGACCGATCCCACCATCTCCGATATTCTGGTGAACACTTATAAGCAGGTCTACGTCGAACGCCGCGGACTGCTGGAGCTCACCAATGTAACTTTCCGCGACGACCAGCATTTGCTGCGCATCATCGATAAGATCGTCAGCCAAGTGGGCCGCCGCATCGACGAATCGACGCCCATGGTCGACGCCCGCTTAAGCGACGGCTCGCGCGTCAACGCCATCATCGCTCCCCTGGCCGTCGATGGCCCCTTGCTCTCGATTCGCCGCTTTTCGACGGACAAACTGATGCCGCCCGACCTGGTCGAGCGCAACGCCATGACGCAGGGCATGATGGAGCTGCTCGAAGCGGCGGTGAAGGCCCGCCTCAACATCATCATCGCCGGAGGAACCGGTTCCGGTAAGACCACGCTTCTGAATGCACTCTCCTGCTTCATCAACGGCAAGGAACGCATTGTCACGATTGAAGACGCGGCCGAATTGCAGCTGAAGCAGCCGCATGTGGCGCGCCTCGAAACCCGTCCGGCCAACCTCGAAGGCAACGGCGCGGTGCGCCAGCGCGAATTGCTGGTCAATAGCTTGCGTATGCGTCCCGACCGCATTGTCGTCGGCGAAGTCCGCGGCGAGGAAGCACTCGATATGCTGCAGGCCATGAACACCGGCCACGACGGCTCGCTGACCACGGTCCACGCCAACTCCCCGCGCGACGCGGTGTCCCGCCTTGAAGTCATGGTCTCGCTGGCCAACTCCAACATGCAGCTGGTGTCGATTCGCCAGCAGATTGCGAGCGCGGTGCATCTTCTGGTGCAGGCTTCGCGGATGAGCGACGGCTCGCGCCGCGTGGTTTCCATCACGGAAGTCACCGGCATGGAAGGCGAAGTGGTTACGTTGCAGGACTTGTTTGTCTTCGAAAAGCGGGGCATGGATCCCGACGGAAAAGTCGTCGGCCGCTTCGCGGCTACCGGAATTCGCCCCAAGTTTTACGAAAAATTGCTCAGCGCGGGCATTCGTCTGCGCCAGGATCTGTTCGAAGAAGTGCTGGAGGTCTGATCATGAGTACCTATGTGTTAATGCTGGTGGCGGTCTGGGCGGTCGCGATGAGCGCCTGGTTCCTGGTCTCCAAGTATTTTAAATCCTCCGATATTGATCGGGTAAAAGCCCGCCTGCTGGGGACTTCGCGCGCCAAAGCTGCCAAGGGCAAAAAAGGTTCCGCGCCTGAAAAGCAGGTCATTCTCAATAACACGGACACTAAGAATAAGTTTGCCCAGGCGGTGGTCGAAAAGTATCAGCTGGGCCCCAAGCTCGCCATCATGATGGAGCAGGCCGGACTAAACTGGCCCCCCGCGCGCGTGGTGAACCTGACCATCATGACGTTCGGCTCGGTACTGGCCATGGGGTGGTTATTCCTCCCCATCTCCAAGTCGATTACCGTCGGCGTGGCATTGGCGGCGGCCGCTTTTCCCTGGGTGTACGTGATCCGTAAGCGCAAGGCCCGCCTGCATAAATTCGAGGAACTGTTCCCGGAGACCTTGGAATTCATCTCTCGCTCCATGCGCGCGGGCCATGCCTTTTCGGTTTCTCTTGAAATGATTCACCGCGAGTTTCCGGAACCGATTTCGAGCGAATTCCGCCGCACTTTCGAGGAGCACAACCTGGGCTTGCCGATCGAGGTGGCGCTGCAGAAATTGGCTAAGCGCGTACCCTCGCTCGATGTTCACTTCTTTGTTTCGGCCGTGCTCCTGCAAAAGCGTACGGGCGGCAACCTGGCGGAAATTCTGGACAAGCTAGCCTACGTCATCCGCGAGCGCTTCAAGTTACGCGGGAGAATTCGCGCGGTCAGCGCGCACGGAAAAATGACGGCAACCGCACTCAGCCTGATTCCAGTGGCGGTGGCCGTATTGATGTTCTATACCAATCCCGAATACGTCAAATTTTTCTTCACCGACGACGTGGGCCAGATCATGCTGGGCTCGGCCGTAGCACTGCAACTGATCGGTTACGGCATCATGCAGAAGATCGTAAACATCGAAGTATAGCGAGGTATAGCCAATGTCTCTACTCCTGCCCTTGTTGATTTTTTTTGGAATTGCCGTAGCCGGCGCGATGTATGGGATGAAGGTTTATGTGCGTCCTAAAGAGGCCATGGACCGCGTGGTCGGCGGCGCACAGTCGGCCGACGTGATGCCCTCGCACCCCAGCCTGGCGTTCCACGATTTAATCAAGCGCTTGGGCAACATGGTGCCGCAGTCTCCCAAGGATGTGACGGTCATGCAGCGGCGTCTTATT
>JALYJH010000513.1 GCA_030775415.1 Acidobacteriota bacterium
CCGGCCCTGGTAATGACCCGGCATAATCGTTCCGCCATACATAATCACGCCCGGGATGTTTAGCCGCAGCAGCGCCATGGCCGCGCCCGGGATGGTCTTATCGCAAGCCACCAGCGCCACCACGCCATCAAACATATGCCCGCGCGCCACCAACTCAATGGAATCGGCGATCAGATCCCGGCTTACCAGCGACGCCTTCATCCCTTCGGTGCCCATGGTGACGCCATCGCTGATCGCAATGGTGTTGTACTCCATCGGAGTCCCGCCCGCCGCGCGAATTCCCGCTTTCACATGCTCCGCCAGCTCGCGCAGATTGTAATTGCACGGCATGGTTTCGATCCATGTGTTAGCCACGCCGATAATCGGTTTCTTCAGGTCCTCATCGGTGAACCCGATGGCCTTCAGCATGGCGCGCGCCGGCGCACGGTCGCGCCCCTGGGTGATGGTGGAACTATTCAGTTTCATGGGGTGAACTTCTATGGTAGCGAACCGCGCCGAGCGCGTTCGCATCCCCCGTCACAAGAGCGAAACGAACTCAGGCACGGTCACTCCCGCAGCGCGAAGAAGAGCGCGGAGCGTGCCGGGGGCCAACTCACGATGTTGCGGAACGGACAAACTAGCAGACTGTCCCGGTTTGATCAAAAATAACGTGGCTGCCTCGTTGCCGGTCTTTCCTCCAACCTGCCTTTTGAAAGGCCCGCACGGCCTGCTCCCCGGAAACAACCGGGAGAGCCGCCATCAGACCGGAACCTCGACCTCGCGCACAGAGATCGTAAGGGGCAAGTTATTGGCGGCTCGCGCCTCCAGGCACGCGGCAATGGCTTCGCGAATATTCTCCATGGCCTCAGCCTCCGTTCGTCCCTGGGAAACGCAACCCGGGATCGCCGGACATTCAGCCACAACCACTCCGGTCTCGTCCTGTTCCAACGTAACCAGCAACTTCATGCCCCTATTGTAGACAGCATGAGGGCTTGAACGCCGCCGGGATTGGAAGAGCGCTGTGGTTTAAGCCTGTCGTTTCGACATGTGGGACATAATCAGCGCCAACGCCCCCGCCCCCAGGGCCTGCACCAGCTTAGGATGCTGCGCGTAATAACTGCTCGCGCGATCCACAATTGACGGGTCGCTTTCTTGCGCCCGTTTCGCCAGTTCCTGCACCGCTTCCGGCTGAACCTGCTCAGCCTGCTGCGGAGTTACGGTTTTCCCGGAGCCCAAATATTGTGAGAGCCCGCCCAGCAACCCGGAAGACAAAATCGACGGCCCCACGGCACCCAGCAGTTGGTTCAAGATGCCAGCCTTTTGTTCCCCGCCCGATGAGCTAAACATCCGCGCCACCATATTCTCGAACGGCGGAGTCTGCTGCGAGCGAAAAGCCTCGTTCAGGCCGCTCGCCAGATGTTCGGTTTGCGCGCCCTGTGCCACCTGCTGGAAGTCGTCCTGCACGGACTCGGGCGCGTTGTCAGCAGTCGCTCCGCTATAGCGCTGCAGAAGATTCATAATGCCCGTCATTGCGTTACCTGTTTGCCCGCTGTAGGAATCCGCAGCCGCATCCCGGGCTGGATTCTGTCAGGGTCAGTGAGCTTGTCGCGGTTGGCTTCGAAAATATTCATGTACAAACTGGCTTCGCCATAAAACTGCTTGCTGATCTTTGAGAGTGTGTCTCCCGCTTCTACCGTGTACGTCTGCTCCTCGTGCAAGAGCGGTGATGGCGGCAAGTTGGGAGCGGGCGTGCGTGCAATATTCGGGTCAACTGAAATATCGGCATTCAAGTCCTTGTAAGCCGAGTCGACTTCTTTAATCGTGTCCCAAACCTTGTTCTTGGCACCTTCCGACGGCGCCTTTCCAACAACAATCAATTTCCCCTTGTCCTCATGCAAGTGCGCAAGCTGCACGTCTTGCTGCTCTATGGTTCTGAGCACCGCAGCGTATTTCTGTTTGAGCGATTCAAAGATCTGTTGATTCATAGGCCCTCTGAGGAGTTGGATTCTCCTGCCCCGGAACTGTTCCATAAATTCATACGCGCTACGATGGAACTTGGCCCGCCCCGCCAACGTATCCCACAAGGAACGATGTGACACGGACATCCAAAATTACACTCGCCATAGCGCTGCCCTTGTTGCTGGCAGGCGGCGTCGCAGGAGGCATCCGCTGGAGCCGCCGCGATTTGGTCACAGTCCAAACCGGCTTGGCCGCCCGCGGCGATCTCTCCGCCATCGTCACCGCCTCCGGCGAAATTAAACCAAAAAACTACATTAATTTAGGTGCCAACGCCCAAGGCCCCATCGCGCAGCTCCTGGTCAAGGAGGGCGACCACGTCCGCAAGGGCCAAATCGTCGCCCGCGTGGAGCGCATTCAGCCGCAAGCCGAAATGGATGCCCAGCGTGCCGCCGTCGCCTCTTCAGTAGCCGACGCAAGCGCCGCCGAAGCCGGCCTGAACGCGCAGGATCATGCCGTTGCCACCGCCCAAGCCACGCTCGATCACAGCAAGTCCGATCTGGAACTCGCGCGCGCCAACTTCGAGCGCTACGAGCAGCTCTACAAGGCCCAGTTGATCGCTCGCCAGGAGTATGAACAGTACCGCGCCACCTTCAACGCAGCCGAAGCCGGTGTGCGCGAAAGTGCCGCCCGCTTGTCGCAAACGCAGGCGCAACGGGCGCAAACCGTAGCGCAACTCAATAGTTTTCAGCGCCGCGTGACCCAGGCC
>JALYJH010000514.1 GCA_030775415.1 Acidobacteriota bacterium
TCACTGGGGCTGAGTAAAGTGATGACGGTGACGTGCACTTACGATCACCGCGTGATTCAGGGCGCCGAATCGGGCCTGTTTCTGGCGCAGATGCAGGCGCTGCTTGAAGGCGAAGAAGGGTTTTACGAGCGGATTTACGCGGATCTGGGCGTCGCGTCGCAGCCGGTGCGCTGGGAAGTGGAGAAGCCTGGGGCGGAGGTGGAGTCCGATCCCGCGAAGCAGGCGGGTGTGGCACGGCTGATTCAGGCCTGGAGGGGGCGCGGACATCTGGCAGCCGATATCGATCCGCTGGGCGTGCCGCGCTCTCCGCATAGGGATCTGGCGCCTGCGGCGTACGGGCTCACGATTTGGGATCTGGATCGCCGTTTTCAAGCCGATTCGTTTGGCGTAATGACGCTGCGCGAATTGCTGGACCGGCTGCGCGCGGCGTACGCCGGCAAGATGGGCGTCGAGTTCATGCATTGCGAGAATCCACTGGAGCGCGAGTGGTTTATCGAACACTTGGAACAGCCCTGGAGTCTGGATGCCGAAGCGAAACGGCGCGCGTTCATGAGCGTGGCGCACGCGGAAGGGTTCGAATCGTTTCTCGAAAACCGCTTCAAAGGGCACAAGCGTTTTTCGCTGGAAGGCGGCGAGTCCACCATTGCGATTGTGGATGAAATTCTGGATCGCGCCGCGGCTCAGAACGTCGATGAATGCGTGATCGGCATGGCGCATCGCGGACGGCTCACGGTCTTGGCGAACGTCATCGGCAAAGGCATCGCTCAAGTGTTCTCGGAGTTCGAAGGAGAACTCGGGGAAGAGGATTTCGAAGGCTCGGGGGACGTTAAATACCATTTGGGCGCCAGCAACCGGAGGCAGCAGCCGGGCGGCAATGCGATCCGCGTAACAGTGGCGGCGAATCCGAGTCATCTGGAGGCCGTGAATCCGGTTGTCGAAGGGATCGTGCGTCCCAAGCAGGATCGTCTACAAGACACGGCGCGCGAGCGCGTGATTCCGGTGCTGATTCACGGCGATGCTGCAATGTCGGGGCAGGGCATTGTGGCGGAGACGCTGAATCTATCGCAGATCGACGGATACAACACCGGCGGCACGATGCATCTGGTGATCAACAACCAGATCGGCTTCACAACCGATCCGCGCGAATCGCGCTCCACGTATTACTGTTCCGATGTCGCGCTGATGGTGAAGGCTCCGGTGCTCCACGTCAATGGGGACGACCCGGAGGCATGCATCCGCGCCGCGCGGATGGCCTACGATTTCCGGCAGCGCTTCCATCGCGACGTGGTGATCGATATGCTCTGCTGGCGCAAGCATGGGCATAACGAGGGCGACGATGCGAGTTATACGCAGCCGATTTTGTACCGGAAGCTGAAAGATCACAAGTCCGTGGCGGCGCTCTATGGGGCTCAACTGCAAAAAGAAGGCGTGATTACAGCCCAAGAAATCGCCGAGAGGCAGGAAGCGCAGAAGAAGTATCTCTACGATATTTACGATCAGACGCAGAAGAGCAAGGAAGAGTGGGAACTGCTGGAGCTGAGCCCCATCGCCCCCGGGTCCATGCCGCAGGATCTGCCGCCGACGGGCGCGAGCTTACTGGCGCTGGAGCAGGTGATTCTGACCATTACTGAGTTCCCGGATGGCTTCACCGTGCATCCCAAACTGGCGCGCATGGTGGAGAAGCGCGCGTCGGCGCTGCGCGAGAATTCCATCGATTGGGCGCTGGCGGAGACGCTGGCTTTCGGCAGCTTGATGCTGGAAGGCACGTCGGTGCGCTTGACTGGCCAGGACGCAGCGCGCGGCACGTTCAGCCAGCGGCATATCACGTATCACGATTATGAAAGCGGGGCCGTGTGCGTGCCCTTGGCGCAGTTGGTGCCGGGGTTGGCGAAGTTCGAGGTGTACAACAGTCCGCTGAGCGAATATGCGGCGATGGGTTTTGAGTTTGGCTATAGCGTGGCGGATCCGCTGAGCCTGGTGGTTTGGGAGGCGCAGTACGGCGATTTCGTCAACGGCGCGCAGATCGTGATCGATCAGTTTGTGGCGTCGGCGGAATCGAAGTGGGGGCAGCCGAGCGGCCTGGTGCTGCTGCTGCCGCATGGGCAGGAGGGCGGGGGTCCCGAGCATTCGAGCGCGCGCCTGGAACGCTTCCTGCAACTGTGCGCGGAAAACAATATTCAGGTGGCGAACTGCACGACTCCGGCGCAATATTTCCATCTGCTGCGGCGGCAGATGCGCGGCGGCCCGGACCGGCGCGGCTTGCGCAAGCCACTGGTGGTGATGTCTCCCAAGAGCTTGCTGCGGCATCCGCAGGCGATCTCGACGGTTGAGGATTTCACCAAGGGCGCGTTTCAGCCGGTGCTGGACGATCCAACGGTGGCCGATCCGAAGACCATTCGCAAGATTCTGCTGTGCAGCGGGAAAGTTTATTACGAAGTGCTGGCGGCGCGCGAGGCGCGCAAGGCCAGCGATGAGACGGCGGCGCATACGGCGATTGTGCGGGTGGAGCAACTGTATCCCTTCCCGGAAGCGGAACTTTGCGCGGTGATCGCGCGCTACTCGTCGGCAAGCGGCGTGGTGTGGGTACAGGAAGAGCCGCGCAACATGGGCGCGTGGATTTTCATGCGCACGCGCTTACAGCGCATCCTGGCGAACGAGGCGCGCGCGCTGGGCTACGC
>JALYJH010000515.1 GCA_030775415.1 Acidobacteriota bacterium
CGCAAAGTCTAACCGACGCCTTAGGGTCGCTTATAGTTTTTCTCGATCCACGCGGCGTAATCCCGTCCCAGCAGCATCTGCCACCACCCCGTATTTGCCAAGTACCAGTCCAGGGTGGCGCTTAGGCCCTGGGCGAGCCCCCGCGCCGGCGCGTAACCCAACTCGCGTTCAGCCTTGCGGTAGTCGATGGCATAGCGTCGGTCATGCCCGGGACGGTCGCGAACGTAGCTGATCAACTGCTCTGCCCGCCTCCGATGGGCGGCGGGGGCCTCGGGAAACCGCTTTTTAGCATCGCCATGCTCGGCCAGATACTCATCTACCAGCCCGCACAGCGTGCGCACGATGTCGATATTGGCCGTCTCGCTATTGCCGCCGATGTTGTACACCTCACCGGACTTGCCCCTGATCAACGCCAGTACGATGGCCCGGCAATGATCTTCCACGTGCAGCCAGTCGCGGATCTGTTGTCCGTCGCCATACACCGGCAGTGGTTTGCCGTGCAAAATGTTGATGATGATCAGCGGGATCAACTTCTCGGGAAACTGATAAGGACCGTAGTTGTTCGAGCAATTGGTGACCGTCGTATCGAGACCGTAAGTTTCATGGTAGGCGCGCACCAGGTGATCCGAGCCCGCCTTGCTTGCCGAATAGGGGGAGTTCGGCGCATACGGACTGGCCTCGTGAAAGGGCGCATCCGTGGGGGCCAGGGACCCGTAAACCTCGTCCGTGGACACGTGATGGAAGCGGTGCGCCGGAACGCTTTTGCCGTCGATCCAGAGCGCTTTCGCCGCTTTGAGCATGGCGTGCGTTCCGAGCACATTGGTTCGGATGAAATCGTCCGGGCCCAAGATTGAACGATCGACATGCGACTCGGCGGCGAAGTGGACGATGGTGTCTATCTGGAATCGCTGCAGCAGCGCTCGCACGGAGTCTTCGTCGCAGATATCGCCGCGCACGAACACATACCGCGGATCGCGCTCGAGTCCGCCGAGGTTCTCGATGTTCCCCGCATACGTCAGTGCGTCGAGCACGACCACTTTGCCCCGCTGCGTGGTTCCCAACCAGTGCCGAACGAAGTTGGCGCCAATGAACCCGGCTCCTCCGGTTATCAGCACGTTATTCGGTTCGAAGCTCATTCAACATCATCCTCAAATTGTGCCGCCAATGCCGCGCGGGAGCGTTCACCAAGGCTCGAGTGGCTTGGGTATCGAGAACGCTGAACGCCGGACGTTGCGCAGGAGTCGGATATTCGTCAGTCGCTATCGGTATGACGGGGACAGCGCGGACCAGGAGACCCCGCGCCAGCGCTTCATCCTGGATGGCGGTCGCGAAATCATACCAAGTGGCAATGCCTAAATCCGTCCAATGATAGATCCCGCCGGCGGCGCCCACGTCGATCAGGCCCCAGATGGCCTGCGCAATGCCCGTAGCCCAGGTGGGAGTCCCTATCTGATCCGCGACCACCCGGACTTCGTCCCTCTCGCGCAACAGTCGCAGCATGGTCAGCGCGAAATTCTTCCCCGTCGAGGCGTAGACCCACGCCGTCCGCAATACGATGGCATCGCCGCCCTGGTTGAGGGCCTGGTGCTCACCGCCGAGTTTGGTAGCCCCGTACGAACTCAGAGGATTGGTAGAGTCGGTGGGCAGATAGGCGCGGTTTGACTTCCCATCGAACACGAAATCCGTCGAAAGATGCAGCAAGCGGCACCCGGCACCGGCCGCGGCCCTCGCCAAAATGCCCACCGCCGTCTCGTTGATCTTGCGTGCTTGCCCAGACTCGGTTTCCGCACGATCGACGGCCGTATACGCAGCACCATTGACGATCCAATCGAATTCACCGCCCAATGCCGACCTGACCGCCCTCTCGTCGGCGATATCGAGATCCTTGTGCGTTTTCACGATGACAGAATGGTTTTTTGGGGCGGATGCCGCCACCGCGCGGGCCACCTGACCGCCGCCGCCCAACACCAGTACTTTCACTCGAACTTCTCGACGTCCGCGAAGCTTTGACCCGTCGTGTCCTTGGCGGATAATTGGGGAGCCACACCGGCCGGCAGCGGCCAGACGATGCCCACCGCGGAATCGTCCCAGGCCAGGGTGCGCTCGTGCGCCGGGCTGTAGATATCCGTGCATTTGTAGAGGAAATCGGCCGACGCCGACGTTACCAGCATTCCGTGGGCGAGACCCGGAGGTACCCACAGCACGCGATGGTTCTCGTCGGAGAGTTCCGTCCCCCACCAGCGCCCGAAGGAAGGCGAGCCGCGACGCAGGTCGACCACCGCATCGAACACCGAGCCTGCGGACACCCGGACGAGTTTGCCCTGGGTGTGTTCGATTTGCATGTGCATGCCGCGCAGCGTCCACTGCGTCGAGCGACTGTGGTTGTCCTGCACGAATTGACTCTCGATCCCGGCCTCCTTGAACTTCAATTCGTGCCACGTTTCCATGAAAAAACCGCGGTTGTCGCCGAACACCCGCGGTTCGATCAAAACTACGCCGGCAATGGGTGTCTCGTGGAACTTCACGGCTGATGGTCGTCCCGCAGGATGCGCAAGAGATACTCGCCATATCCGCTCTTTTGCAGCGGCAAAGCCAGAGTTTGCAGCTGCTCGGCATCGATGAATCCCATGCGCCACGCAACTTCCTCGACGCAGGCGACTTTGAGGCC
>JALYJH010000516.1 GCA_030775415.1 Acidobacteriota bacterium
CGGCTTGCTGGTCTTTAGAAAAGTGACTGAATGAACCAGTTTTCTGCTCTCTCCCATTTCCTCCCGCGGCAATTTTTAACGATCACCAGAGAATCGATTCTCTCCTGTCCCGCCCTCTCCACAATGTTTCCAGGGCGGCAAGCCCGCTGCTTTCGCAACGGGCGCGGATACCAACTTAACTACGACGATTAGCCTGCGCAGGCTTGTACTGCGATTTGAGTATGCAGGGGGGCGGCACGGGCGGGGGTGGGTCCGAAATGCGAAGTGGCTGAATCGCCGTGAGATGTGGGTTTGCGGGGGCCGTGAGGAGCGGATAAGGGCGCGCCATGGGGTTTGGGAGTGTGTTGGCGAAGGCTTAGGGATGCGGAAGCGCTAGAATATTGGCATGCGGCGCCTTACAGTCGAGATTATTCCTGACTTGGAATATGGTGGATTTACAGCGCGCGTTCCGGACATACCTGCCTACGGAGAAGGATCAACGGAAGACGAAGCCATGGCTGACCTTCGCGAGGCCATAGCGGTTTACGTCGAAGCGTTTGGGATGGAAGATGCCCTCGCGCGCTTGAATCAACCGATCTTACTTCGCGAACTGGATCTGGAATTAGAAGATCCGGTCCGTGCCTAAGCTGCCACGTCCCTCTGGTTCGGAAATGATGCGATTTCTGGAATCACAAGGATTCAAGCTGGTGAGAATCCGCGGGAGTCATCACGTATTCGAACGAGGCACGCAGCGGACTATTGTGCCTATCCACGGTTCTGCGACGCTGAAAATTGGAACGCTGCGCGCGATCCTCCGCGACATCGAACTCAGCCCGGCGCGGTTCACTGAGTTGTGGGAACGCTAATGATCGACCCAAGCTTCGGCACGCATCAGGCGAAGGGCGCTCGATGGTCGGGGCTGTCGCGTTCCACGGTATCCTGAAGCGTGGATCCGCATCGCAATGAACGTGTGTCAGAAGGGCTGCGCGAGGAGCTGGACGAACTTATTAATTATGAGTTGACGGATCCGCGGGTGGGGCCGGCGGCGGTGAGCGAGGTGCATGTCTCGCCGGATTTTCGCAAGGCAAACGTGAGGTTACTGCTGCAGGGGACTCCGGAGCAGCAGGCGGCTACTCTGGCGGCGATTGAGCACGCTAAACCCTTCTTGCGGCATCAGTTAGCGGAACGGCTGCAACTTTACCGTACTCCAGACCTGCAGTTTGAGGCGGCGCTTCCGGCGGCGCTGAGTGCCAAGGCACCGCAGATTCTAAAGAGAATCCGGCGCGGACGAGCAAAAAACGCGGATTCCTGAGAACGTTTGTGCTAATTTGGGGGAATGCGTGTGGCTCCCATGAATAGCCGTTTTCTCGATGCTTGCCGCCGCCGGCCGACGGATGTCCGGCCGGTATGGTTTATGCGGCAGGCGGGCCGCTATATGAAGCAATATCGGGAGATCCGCGCTCATCACGGAATCCTGGAAATCTGCAAACGGCCAGATTTGGCGGCTCAAGTAACCCTCCAACCGGTGGAAATACTGGACGTGGACGCGGCGATCATTTTTGCCGATTTGCTGCTCCCGGTGGAACCGATGGGGCTCAAACTGCGGTTTGCTACAGGCGAGGGTCCGATCATCGACAACCCGGTAAGAACTTCGGATGACGTCGATAGCCTTTCGATTTCGAATACCGATGATCTGGGCTACGTGGGTGAATCGATCCAGCAGGTCGTGCGGGCGCTGGCGGGACGGGTGCCGGTGATTGGATTTGTAGGCGCTCCATTCACGATGGCCAGCTACATGATTGAGGGCGGGCCGTCGCGCACCTTTTTAAAAACCAAAACCATGATGTACCGCGACGAAACTTTGTGGCGGCGGCTGATGGGCAAGCTGGTGGACGTGCTGGGCGCGTTCGCGGTGTTGCAGGTGACAGCGGGGGCGCGCATTGTCCAAGTGTTCGACAGTTGGGTGGGAGCGCTGGGGCCGGACGATTACGTGCGCTACGTTGCTCCTTATTCGCGGGCGCTGATTGAACGCATTCGGGCGGCGGGGGTGCCGGCGATTCACTTCGGTACCGGCGCGGCGGGATTTTTCCGCGAGTTGCATGCGGCGGGTGGAGACGTGATGGGCGTCGATTGGCGCATCAATATCGACCAGGCCTGGATGGACATCAGCTACCGGTCTGCGATCCAGGGGAATCTGGATCCGGCGGTGCTGATGGCTCCGCTGCCGGAGTTGAAGATGCGGGTGCATGAATTGCTGAAGCGCACGGGGTCGCGGCCGGGTCACATTTTCAATTTGGGGCATGGGATTTTGCCGGAGACGCCGGTGGAAAACGTAAAGGCCTGCGTCGAAATCGTGCGCGACTTCCGGCCGTAGGCGTACGCCGTGGGGAACCGCGTGCTGGTGATTGGCGGGGGCATTTCAGGGCTCTCCGCGGCTTACGATTTGACGCGCGCGGGCGCTGATTGCACCATTCTTGAAAAACAATCGCGCGTGGGCGGGGTGATTGAGACGCGCGTGAGTGAGGGCTGCACGCTCGAATGCGGTCCGGACAGTTTTCTTTCCGCCAAGCCGGGGGCGTTCACGCTCATCAAAGAAGTTGGCCTGGAAGGCGAGGTGATCGGGTCTAACGATCATCAACGCACTACCTATATCTGGAAGCGCGGGGAACTGGTGGCGCTGCCGGAGGG
>JALYJH010000517.1 GCA_030775415.1 Acidobacteriota bacterium
CACCGGCTCCTCGCAAGCGCGACGCACGATGTTGATGCCGATCTTCTCGTCGTTGTCGCTCTTCAAGCCGTCAAGGACCGAAGCCGCGCGCAACAGAGCCACGCCGCCGCCCGGAACGATGCCTTCCTCAACCGCCGCGCGCGTAGCATGCAGAGCATCCTCAACACGGGCTTTCTTCTCTTTCATCTCAGTCTCGGTGGCCGCGCCGACCTTGATCACCGCAACGCCGCCGGCCAGCTTCGCCAGCCGTTCTTGCAATTTCTCACGATCGTAATCGGAGGAAGTGTCTTCCACCTGGGCGCGTAGCTGCTTGATGCGGCCTTCGATGTCCTTGGCTTTGCCGGCGCCATCGATGATGGTGGTGTTGTCTTTGTCCACCGTGATGCGCTTGGCCTTGCCCAGGTCTTCCAGTTTCACGCCTTCGAGCTTAATGCCGGTCTCTTCGAAGATGGCCTTGCCGCCCGTCAGGATGGCAATGTCTTCGAGCATCGCCTTGCGGCGATCGCCAAAGCCCGGAGCCTTTACCGCGCACGCATTCAACGTGCCGCGCAGCTTGTTCACCACCAGAGTGGCCAGCGCTTCGCCTTCCACTTCCTCGGCAATCACCAGCAGCGGCTTGCCGCTGCGCGCGATCTGCTCGAGCACCGGCAGCAGGTCCTTCATGTTGGAAATCTTCTTCTCGTGGATCAGAATGTACGGATCCTCGAGCACGCACTCCATCCGCTCCGGATCGCTCACGAAGTAGGGTGAGAGATAGCCGCGGTCGAACTGCATACCTTCCACGGTCTCGAGCTCGGTGACCATGGTCTTCGACTCTTCAACGGTGATGACGCCGTCCTTGCCCACCTTCTTCATTGCTTCCGCAATGGTGTTGCCGATGGTCGCGTCGCCGTTCGCCGAGATCGTGCCCACCTGGGCAATGGTTTCGTTGGTCTTGGTTTCGATCGAGTACTTCTTTACTTCCTCGACCACTGCTTCCACTGCGCGCTCAATGCCGCGCTTCAGTTCCATCGGATTGGCACCGGCCGCGACACTCTTCACGCCTTCGCGGAAGATGCACTGCGCCAGAACCGTCGCCGTGGTGGTGCCGTCACCGGCCACATCGGAGGTCTTCGACGCCACTTCGCGCACCATCTGCGCGCCCATGTTTTCCAGCGGATCTTTGAGCTCCACTTCCTTCGCCACCGTCACGCCGTCTTTCGTAATGGTCGGTCCGCCAAACTTCTTCTCCAGAACCACGTTGCGCCCCTTGGGACCCAGCGTGACTTTTACCGCATCAGCCAGTTGGTTGACGCCGCGAAGAATCGCCTGCCGCGAATTCTCGCTATAAACAATTTGTTTAGCTGCCATAGTTCAAATCTCCTTTTTACCTAAAAACCTAAGCCTTGGCCTTATTGGCCCCGCCGTCGAGTACGCCCAATACTTCGTCCTCGCGCATAATCAGATACTCATTGCCGTCCAACTTGATGTCGGAGCCCGAGTATTTCCCAAACAGGATGCGATCCCCGGCCTTTACGTCCAGCGGAATCAACTTGCCGTCGTCATTGCGCTTGCCCGCGCCAACAGCGATCACTTCGCCTTCCTGCGGCTTCTCTTTGGCCGAATCGGGAATGAACAACCCGCTAGCCGTTTTCTCTGTACTATCCTCAATCCGTTTGACCACAATGCGGTCGTAGAGCGGACGAATCTTCATGGTTCAACCTCCTCTGAATCACTCAAAATTTTGGCTGTTTTCGTTGCCTAAACTGAACCCGGCTGAGCCGCCTGAGTCCAAGCACTATTATTAGCACACTCAGCGGAGGAGTGACAATAGTTTCTTATAAAGTATTGATATTAAAGGTGATAAACTGCAAATATTGCAATTATATTAGCTAGGCGCCAGGCTGGAATTTGAGTCGCATGGATCACCAGCTAATGTTCGCGTCCTTGGCCAACCGCGTTGCCAGTCCGGGTTTCACGGTTTGGTTGCCATGAACAGGGACGGAGAGAATCTTCTTCTCACCAGCTTTTGCATAGATATCGTGGCTGCCGCGAACACGCTTCAGCGCCCATCCGGCCCGCTCCAACTTTTGGCAAAGCTCGGTTCCAGCGATGGACCTCACACCCCTAGTTCCACCACCTGAACATTTTCTTCTACGGCGCGGCCCTCTTCCCGCATCACATCCAGCACCCCAGCGATGGCCTCACGCATATTCGCCAGCAGCTCTTCGACACTTTCGCCCTGCGAGTAACATCCCGGTAGCGCGGGCACTTCCCCCCAGTACCCACCCGCCGGCTCAGCATGCACGACCACCGCGAACTTATTACGCGTCCCCGCTGATTTCAATCCGCCGCCCCTCATCCCCCACAGTCTCCAGCCTAATCTCCATCCGCCCCTCCGGCATCAACTCCGGGAACCGTTCTCCCCACTCAATTAACACCACCGCCTCCCGATCGAAAATCTCCTCCAGCCCTAGCGTCGCTACTTCCTCCGCCCGGTCCAGCCGGTAAAGATCGATGTGGTAAACCCGCCCCTCCCCATACTCGTGAATCAACGTGAACGTCGGGCTAGTCACGTCCTCCACGTTGCCCGCGCCCAGCCCGCTGATGATGCCCTTCGCCAGCGTTGTCTTGCCCGCCCCCAGATTCCCGACCAGCAACACCACAGCGCGCCGCGGCAGC
>JALYJH010000518.1 GCA_030775415.1 Acidobacteriota bacterium
TAAAGGCCAGACGCCCAAGCGTTCCCCATCCGAACGCCTGAAAGAAATTTGGCCCGACCTCCGCGAAATGATCCTCCCGCGCCGCAAACTCCTGGCGCTCGGCCTCGGACTCATGATCATCAACCGCGTCAGCGGCCTGGTGCTGCCTTATTCCACGCGCTTCTTGCTCGATAAAGTCATCGGCAAACATCAGCCCTCGCTGTTGACTCCCCTGGAGCTCGCGGTAGTCGCCGCCACAGTCGTTCAAGGCGTCACATCATTCACCTTAACCCAGCTCCTGTCCAAAGCCGGACAGCGCCTGATCGCCGAACTTCGCCAGAAAGTTCAGCAGCACATCGGCCGCCTCTCTGTCGGCTATTACGACGCCAATAAGAGCGGAGTCCTCGTCTCCCGCATTATGAGCGACGTCGAAGGCGTGCGCAATCTCATCGGCACCGGCTTGGTCGAGTTCGTCGGCGGCGTCGTCACCGCGGTCTTCGTCCTGGTCTTGCTTCTCAAAATAAGCGCCCTGATGACCGGCCTCACCGCCTTATTTGTAGCTATATTCGCCCTGATTCTGTCCAAAGCCTTTACCAAGATCCGCCCCATCTTTCGTGAGCGCGGAAAAATCAACGCCGAAGTCACCGGCCGTCTCACCGAGTCGCTGGGGGGCGTGCGCGTCGTCAAGGGCTACCACGCCGAAGAACGCGAAGCCGCCGTATTCGCAAGCGGCGTCCAGCGTTTGCTCGCCAACGTCGAGGCCTCGCTCACCGCCATGTCCTTTATGAGCCTCTCGGCTACGGTTCTCATGGGGATCGTCGGTGCCGTGGTCATGTTCGTCGGCACCCGCCAGATCTTCGCCGGTACGCTGACCCAAGGCGACTTATTTGCCTTCACCGCGCTCTTGGCTTTTCTAGTAGCCCCCGTCTTCGGCGTCGTGGGTATCGGCACTCAAATCACCGAAGCTCTGGCCGGGCTTGACCGCACCCATGAAGTTCTGAAAGAGCGCCCCGAGGACCAGGACCCCAACCGCGTCGTGGCGCTTGGCCCCATCGAGGGCGAAGTGATTTTCGAAAACGTCGGCTTCGCCTATGAAACCGGAAAGCCCGTCCTCTTCGACGTCAGCTTCCAATCGCAGCCCGGCACCGTTACCGCCCTGGTCGGCCCCTCCGGTTCCGGCAAGTCCACCATCATTAGTCTGATCAGCGCCTTCCACATCCCCACCGAAGGAAAAGTCTTCGTCGATGGCATCGATCTCTCCACCGTCCGCTTGGACAGCTACCGCACCCAGTTAGGCGTCGTGCTGCAAGACACTTTCCTGTTCGACGGCAGCATCGAAGAAAACATCGCCTTCGCGCGCCCTGGCGCCACCAAAGATCAAATTCTCGAAGCCTGCCGCATCGCACGCGTCGACGAATTTGCCGAAAATTTCGAAAAGAAATACGCCACCATCGTCGGCGAGCGCGGCGTCAAACTCTCCGGCGGCCAGCGCCAGCGCGTCTCCATTGCCCGCGCCATCCTGGCCGACCCGCGCATTCTTATCCTGGACGAAGCCACCTCCAGCCTCGACTCCGAATCCGAAGCCCTCATCCAGGAAGGTCTCAAGTACCTGATGAAAGGCCGCACCACCTTTGTGATCGCGCACCGCCTCTCCACCATCCGCCGCGCCGAGCAAATTTTAGTGGTCGAAGCCGGACGCGTCGTCGAGCGCGGAACCCACGAATCGCTCTACGCTCTAGGCGGCCGCTACTGGGATCTTTACACCCGCCAGCACGGCCTCGAAGCCAACTTATTTCTGGCCCCCGGTGAAGGTGATTCCATTCCCGACTCTGAAAAAACCGGCGGCTCCAAACCCGACGGCGCCGGCGTCGGTGAAGCCATGCGCTTGATCCGCGGCGGTTGATTTACCATCCGTCACGTAAGGCAGCCGGAGGCTGATTTTTTACTCGTCCACCGGCGTTTGTTTCATGCGATCGAGAAGGGTACTCCGATTGCTCCAGCGAATGCATGAATTTCTCGGTGATCGCGTCCCTGCTGTTCGTATCGCTGAGCGGAGCGCAAGCGGAAATACCCGCACGTCCAAATTACCTGCGTCTGCAGGTTCTGCTCGACCGCGCGCATTTTTCGCCCGGCGAGATCGATGGCGTCTCCGGCGAAAACACGCGCACCGCTCTGCGCGTCTTCCGGGCCGTGCATGGCCTGCGCGAAACTGCCGATTTCGGTCCCCGAACTCTCCGTGCGTTGGAAGGCAAGGAGCCTATCCCCACTCTGGTTCCCTATACCATCACCGAAGATGACGTCCGCGGGCCCTTCGTCATGATCCCTAACGAGATGATGGACCAAGCCAATCTTCCAGCCCTGGGCTATCAGTCCGCCCCCGAAGAATTGGGCGAAAAGTTCCACATCAATCCCATGCTCCTATCGCGCCTCAACCCCGGCAAAGATCTCTCCACCGCTGGCGTCGAAATCCAAGTCCCCAATGTCAATGACCAAGCGCCGCCAAAAACCGCCAAAATCGTCGTCTCGAAATCCAGGCATTGGCTCGAAGCCCTTAATGCCTCGGGCCACGTGATCGCCGAATATCCGGTCACCAGCGGCAGCCAGCATGACCCTCTCCCGCTCGGTAACTGGAAGGTCACCAACATCACCCCCAACCCGATCTTTTTCTACAACCCGGAT
>JALYJH010000519.1 GCA_030775415.1 Acidobacteriota bacterium
GGTCTCGCGTCTCCCGCTCCACAAGGAATCCCCCAGTGAACTGCTGCGCGCCGCCACTGCGTTGTGGATCTGCAACGTTCTGATCTTCGCCTCGTGGTACTGGCGCCTCGACGCCGGAGGCCCCCATCAGCGCGACCTCAGCGTGTGCCACACCGACGGCGCTTTTCTGTTCCCGCAAATGACGCTCAGCCGCGAACTGCGTATCGAAATGGAAGAGGACGATTGGAAGCCCGGCTTCATGGATTACCTGTTCCTAGCCTTCAACACCAGCACCGCGTTCTCGCCCACCGACGTCCCGGTGCTTTCACGCTGGGCCAAGGGGCTGATGATGATCCAGGCCATCATTTCGCTTACCACCATCGCGCTGCTGGCTGCCCGCGCCGTCAATATTCTTTAGGTCCGCTTGAAATGTTTACTCAGCGCCAGCCGCTGCGAGGAGTAATGGGAGCCGATCACTTTTCCGTAGAGCCGGTCCGGCGGAGCGAGGAGCTGTTCGTAAACCAGGCGGCACACGATTTGCCCGTCTTCGAGCAGCGAGGGTACATCGTGCGAACGCACTTCGAGAACTGCATGAGTTCCCCGGCTCTCCGCTGGCCCCCAGCCGAAACCGGGATCGAAGAATCCGGCGTAGTGAATGCGGAACTCGCCCACCGAGGGATCGTAAGGAATCATCTCGGCCGCATAACCCGGCGGGATACTGACTTTTTGCTTTGACGCCAGAATGTAGAATTCACCCGCGTCCAGGACGATAGTCTTCCTGGCATTCCGCCGAATCGGTTCCCAAAATTCTTTAGGATCGTAGTAATCGATATTCGCCAGGTCAATCGGCGCGGTGTTGTGCAGCGCGCGATAGCCAATGACGTCGCTGCTCTCCGTGCCATCCAGGTCAATCGAAAGCTGCAGCCCCTCCGCGATCATCGGCGCGATCGGCGAGGCGTCCGGCGAAAAAACAATCGCTTCCGTCTCGCGCATTTCCTTAAGCATGGTGTCCGATGAACGCGGAGCTCCACGGCTTAATCGCAGCTGATTCAGCTTTGAGCCCTCCCGCACAATCACATCAAAGGTGAGCGGCGCAATCTCCGCGTAAAGCTTTCCCTTGTATCCCGGCCGCACGTCTTCGAAGCGGGCGGCGTAATCCGTGATCAGCCGTGTGAAAATATCCAATCGTCCGGTGCTGCTTTTGGGGTTCGCCCGGCCCGAGATAAAATCCGGAAGAAACAGTTCTTCCTGTAGCGGGACGATATAGACCGAGCCCTTCTTGAGCAGCGCCGGACGGCTGAGATCCACCTCCTCCACCACCATCTCTTGCAGTTTTTGCTGCACCGTTGAGAGCTGCGTGGGAAGGAAGCTGGCGAAGACTCGATAGCCAATCTTGCCTAAGCGCAAGTCAATGCTGGACGGCTGAATCTGGTCTTCTGAAATCGCAGTGGTGGCGCGAATATTCCCGTTGCGAATCAGTTCTTCCAGTCGCTGAAACGGCAAAATACCCTTGCTGGGCGCATCGCTCTCCGTCAGCAGAAGTTCCGGAAATAGGGCCAGGGCCTCACCGTTCATGACTGTAATTCTACCGTCCCGAGCTCCCAAAACCGCCTGCGCCTCGCCGCGATTCGCCCAGCTCGCCGCTTTCTTCCCACTCCACCGCCTCATACCGCGCGACGACTAGCTGCGCAATACGATCGCCCTTCTCAATCGCATAATCACCCCCGCTCAGGTTGAACATCACCACGCGAATCTCACCGCGATACCCGGGGTCGATGGTCCCGAAATTCGCCACAATCGAATGCTTCAAGGCCATCCCGCTGCGTGGCCGGATCTGCGCTTCGTAGCCCGCGGGCAGCTCAATGGCGATGCCTGTAGGAACGCCTTGTACCCCGCCCGGCGGCAATACCACGCGTTCCACCGCAAGCAAATCCATGCCCGCGTCTTCCGCGGGCCCATGCGCATAATGCGGCAGCGCCGCGTCCACGTGCAATTTTTTTACAAGGATTCGCATGAACCGTTATGATAACCAAAGTTAGCCATCATGAAATCTCCACGCGTCCTGGCCGTTGCGCCCATGCCTCCGGAAAAGATCGCCTATGCGCTGGCGCGCTATTCGCGTTCGGCCGATTCCATTCGCGATTCCGTTGAGTGGGTGCGCACGCACGATTCCGCCAAGTTTCTCGAAAGTTTCTACTTCCAATACGGCCACGCCTCCATTGCCGACTTGGGCCATGTAGTCTTATGCTTTGAAGGCGTTTCCGAACTTGCCGCCACCGAAATCGAAGATGAACAATTGTGGGATGGCCAGGCCCGCTCCTCACGCTACCAGGATTTCTCGCGCTCCGGCTTCGTAACGCCGCCCGAACTCGCGGCCACCGCGTACCCGGCAGCCGCACAGAACTTGCTCGACGCTTATCATCACATCCATCAGAACATCCTGCGGCATCTCACCGAAAAACTCCCGCGCCCCGATGACATGAAGCCCGACGCCTATCAGCGCAATCTGGCAGCGCGGGCCTTCGATGTCGCCCGCTATACGCTGTTCTTCGGCATCCCGACGGGCGTGGGCCAGGTCACCAGCATCCGCACTCTAGAGCGCCAGATCCGTCGTCTAAAAGCCTCCGAGTATCCTGAGATCCGCGAGCTCGCCGAAGAAATTGCCGCC
>JALYJH010000520.1 GCA_030775415.1 Acidobacteriota bacterium
GTCCCGCAGAACATTTTGAAAGTGGAAGACGCGTTCAAGGATGAGCTGGCAAAGATGCTGAAGGACGGCTTCACGGATGCGGAAGTGGCCGCGGCGAAGAAGACCTATCTGGAAGAACGCATGTTAGGGCGGACGCAGGACGCTGGGCTGGCGCGTACGCTGGCGCAGAATGAACAGTTCGGCTGGACTATGGCGCGCGACGCGGAGCTGGACAGCAAGATCAGCGCGCTCAGCACGGCGCAGCTCAACGCGGCGGTGCGGAAGTATCTGGACCCGGCGGCGATTTCCTACTTCAAGGCGGGGGATTTCAAGAAGGCGGGGATCACACCGTAAGCTCCCGGCCACAGACCTCGCACGGGCGTGCTTATTTGGATTCGGTGCACACCGGTCCCAACCATTTGGCTGAGAAGGTGGAGTTGGCGTTCATGCTGCGGCCGCCATTCGAGGCCACCATTTGCATCGACCCTTTCACCGTGCTGGAATCCACCGCTTCGAGCTTGAGCGTGCCGGTCTGCTTGCCGCCGCCGATTTCGCACTCCATGCGGATTTCCTGGCGGGTGCTTGTTGAGGTCAAGAAGGTCTGCTTGCAGGATTTCCTCTGCTCGTCATTGGCGAAGGGTTTTTCAAGATCTTCTTTTTTGAGGCAGCTCTTATAAACGTTGGTGCGGCCCCCTTGTGCGCCGCGCGCTTTCATCATGGCTTCCATTTTGGCGCGCTGCTCGGGCGTGAGTTTGTCCAACATGTCCTGGGGTATGGGAAGCTGGCCGGCCATCTCGGTGGTCAGCGTGGTTTCCCACTGGCCGGTTTTCACGTTCATGGGGGTCATGTCGGCGGCCCAGGTGGTGGTCGCGAAGAGGACGGCGGCGAGGGAAAGAGAAGTGCGTGGGGTCATAGATTCCTCCGTTTTCTCCCCCTATTAAATCATTTTGGTGGCGGGTTTGCTGACCACTTCATCGCGTTCGACGGCGCCGTCGCGGATGTGGATGATGCGGTGGGCGTGCTGCGCGATGTCATTTTCATGGGTGACCAGGAGCACGGTATTACCGGCTTCATGGAGGCGCGCGAAAAGCGTCATGATTTCGTTTCCGGTAACGGTGTCGAGGGCGCCGGTGGGTTCGTCGGCGAGCAGCAGCGAGGGGTGGTTGACCAGCGCGCGGGCGATGGCGACGCGCTGGCGCTGGCCTCCGGAAAGCTCGCTGGGCTTGTGATCCATGCGGGCTTCGAGGTCGACGGCGCGCAGGGCGGCTTTGGCGTTTTGCTCGCGGTCCTTGCGATTCATGCCGGCGTAGATCAGGGGCAGCTCCACGTTGTGCAGGGCACTGGCGCGGGCCAGCAGGTTGAAGGTCTGGAACACGAAGCCGATTTCCTGATTGCGAATGCGGGCGAGCTCGTCGTCGTCCATTTCGCTGACCAGGTTGCCATTCAGATAGTAGAGGCCGGAGGTGGGCGAATCCAAGCAGCCGATCAGGTTCATCAAGGTGGACTTGCCGGAGCCGGAGGGTCCCATGATGGCTACGTACTCGCCTTTTTTAATTTCGATGTCAATGCCGGAGACGGCGTGGATTTCCTGACCGCCCATGACGTAGGTCTTGCGCAGGTCCCACGTGCGGATGAGAATGCCGTCGCGCTTGAGCTGCTGGCCGCGTTCCAGTTTGCCGGCGAGCGCGGCGCTCACGTAGCGGGCTCCATTTTGAGTTTGTTGTCGACGACAACGCGGGTTTGATTGCGTATAGTGCGGATTACTTTATAGCTGCCGGTGACGATCTCATCGCCCGGGGCAAGGCCGCTGGTGACTTCGATTTCGCTGGCGCCGCTGATGCCGGTTTCGACTTTGCGAAACTGGGCTCGGCCGTCGTGAATGAGGAAGACTCCCTGCACTTCCTGGCTGCCGGCGCGAGTTGTGGGCGCGTTCGACTCGGCGGAGCGCTCGAGCTCGCGTTGCGTGCGGACGGTGAGGGCCTGGATGGGAATCGAGAGCACGTCGCGGCGAGTAGCGGTGACGATTTTGGCGGTGGCGGAGAGGCCGGGGCGGATATCGGCGGGGGGATCGGCGAGGGCAATGACAACTTTGAAGTCTTTGGCTTCCTGGCTGGAAGTGGTGCTTTGCGAGGCGGCCAGACCGGAGGAGCGCAGGATCGCGGAGTTGCCGATCTGAATCACTTTCCCGTGGAAAGTGCGGTTGGGCAGGGCTTCAATGGTAACAGCGGCTTCCTGGCCGAGCTGGACGCTGACGACATCGGTTTCGTCGGCATTCACCTCGGCGGTGATCAGCGACATGTCGGCGATGGTCATGACGGTAGACGCAGGTGAATTTTGGATACCGGGGACAATGGTCTCGCCCATGCGCACGGGCAGATTCGTCACGACGCCGTCGATGGGGGAAACGACGTCGAACTTGGCGAGGACATCGGCAATGCGCGTCTGAGTGGCTTGGGCTTGGGTCACGCGGCGCTGAAAACTATTGAGTTGCGCTAGGGTTTGCGCGCGTTGCGCCTGCGTTTGCGACAAGCGAGCGGCACTTTCGCGCACACCGGCTTCGGCTGCGTTGAAGGTGGCGCGGTACTGTTCATACTCCTGGCGAGCGATCAACTGGGCCTTGTAGAGCTGCTCGTAGCGCTCGAAGTTGGCG
>JALYJH010000521.1 GCA_030775415.1 Acidobacteriota bacterium
CGCCATAACCGGTCCGACCATTACCCAAACCAAGGTGTCAGTAGCGCAAGCCAAGGTGGCGTAGCGCCAGACGGGGAAGTAAATCAATCGTACGAGACGTGCATTAGACTTTAAAGCTGCTGAACCTCCGTCCACATACGATAGGAGCTTGCTTGGATCGTGTGCGCTGTCGCGGAGGGGCAGGCCGACGCGCCCACTAGGGTAGGATCTCTAAAGGATTGTCCGCAGCCTCTATAGGCGGGCAAGTCCGGCGCGCCGGTATGGCATATCGAGAACGCGTAAAGGAAATTAGCGCGGCCCGGTAGTAGTTGCCGCCGCGAGCCGAATCGCCTTACTCCGGGGCGAAAGCGCGGCAGTCGCGATCAGGCCCATCAATGCGGCAAACGAGAGCCACAGCCCGGGAATAGCCCGGTCTCCGGTTACATGAATCAAGTAAGTAGAAACCAACGGCGTGAATCCGCCGAAAATTCCGGCAGCGAGAGCGAAGGCCAGCGAAAATCCAGAAGCCCGCACCTTGGCCGGCATCGCTTCCACCAGGAAGACTACCATGGAACCGTTGTAGCCACCGAAGAGAATAGAGAACCACAGGCCCACGGCAACCAGGCGCCCAAATGAAGGGTCTTTCACCAGCCACAGCAATGCGGGATAGGCGCTCACCAGCGCCAGTGATGAGAAGATCGCAAGCATCCGCCGCCGGCCAAACTTATCGGAACAAATACCGCCGGTGGGAAGCAGGATGAAATTGGACAAACCGATAATAAGCGTAACCAGCATGCTGTCCCGGGTGGATAGTTTTAGCACGCTGTTCCCATAAGTCGGCATGTAGGCGGTGATCATATAAAATGTCACCGTCGTCATCACGCTTAGCATCATCCCCAGAATTACCAAGCGCCAATTGTCGGCCACCGTCCGCAAAATTTCCCCGACTCCCGGCCGATGTTTGCGCGCCAAGAAATCGTCCGTCTCTTGCAGTGACCGCCTCATGATCATTACGAAGGGGATCATCACGGAGCCTATGAGGAGCGGAATTCGCCATCCCCAATCGGTCATCTGCTCGGGCTTCAGAACTGAGGAAAGAATCAATCCCAGGAGCGAAGCGAAGACCACGGCTACCTGCTGGCTCCCGGACTGCCAACTGACGTAGAATCCGCGTCGGCCCGGCGTCGCAATCTCGGAAAGATACACGCTCGCGCCGCCCAGTTCCACTCCAGCCGACAAGCCTTGCACCAAACGCCCAGCCACCACCATCAAAGGCGCCAGCAATCCCAAGGTTTCGTATCCCGGCAGGCAACCAATCGAAAGGGTCCCAATGGCCATCATCGTTAAGGTAAGCAGCAGCCCTTTTCGCCGTCCTACGCGATCGCAATAGGCGCCCAAGACAATTGCGCCCAGGGGCCGCATCAGATAGCCGGTACCAAACGTCATGAACGAAAGCATGAGCGAAGCGTATTCGTTTTGGGTGGGGAAAAAGGCACGGCCAATGGCGGCGGCATAGTAGCCGAAAACCATGAAGTCATACATCTCCAGGAAATTACCCATGGCGACCCGGACTACTGCGCCTACCTGGGATTGCTTGGGTTTGTCTCCCCGCCGTTGGCTTTCTTCTACCTGGCTAATTGGAGAGGTGCTCATATTTTCAGTTTACCGGGCGAATCGGTGACTCGCGCAGAATAGCATAAAACCGAGGCGCTTGCTATTTTTCGGAGAGAGTTTTTTTTTACAGATTGCGAGGAAAAATTCCGGCGCTGTGCTCTTCAGGGGACACGGCGGAAACGAGCATTTGACTATTTTCGCCGTATTATTAACCGATGGCGCAACCGGCGTGCGTTCCCGCGTTGGGACCTCAGGACTCGCCGCGCCATTCTGCATTGGTGCGCATGGCTTCGTCGCCACCACTCACGGGGGAGGCGCAAACGCACCGTGGCTCCCACAATTCACCGAGTTCCTTCGTGGATGCGAGGTGATATTAATCCTCGAGAATGATCCACCAGGATGGTAGCGGATTAAGCGAATCGCACGGGCGTTGATTGGGGTCGCGGCACGCATTACCGTCTGCGATCTCCCTCGCGACTGCAAGGATGTAACGGACTGGTTCGCCGCCGGCCATTCCGAATGCGAATTCATCTCCCTGCTCGAGGGCATCCATGCCGTTTGAAATTCAAACCGAGGCCGATATTGCCAGCGTGGAAGCACGGGCGCGCAATATCCAGCAAGCGGCGCAGCCTGGTCCAGCGCGTTAGTCTTCTGCTCCAGCAGCGCCAGGTAATGCAACGGATTGAAGACCATGTCTTCGCGTTCATAGCTTCGTGGATGGCGCGCGATCACCTCGCTGGCCGCAAAGATCACGACTTCATGCACCAACCCTTTCACCAGCACTTCGCGGTGTCCCCACTCGACCGGCACCGTGTAGTCGTTGGCGCGATAACGCACCAGTGCCATCGATGTCACCCGCGTGGAGCGTTTGTCGAAGGCTTCATACGGTGCTGCGGGCAAAGACAGCAGCCTCTCGGTCCTTCTCGAAACGCTCACCGATGGTCTGTTGGTGTCCCCGCAGTTTACGTTCACGCCGTTTCCCCGATTGGACCAGCAGATGCGCCTTGAACTTTTCCCGGGTGGCGTAGCGCGGAAT
>JALYJH010000522.1 GCA_030775415.1 Acidobacteriota bacterium
CGTGCTCCCTCGCGCGATCCGCAACAAGCCGAGATCAGACCAGATCGTGTCCAGCGCTTCACCCTCCACCTTCACCCAGTGATAAGTGGCTTGCTCGATCCAGATCTTCGCCCGCACTTTCGCAAGATCTTTGGCCCGCGCGTGAATCGCCCGGTACCCCGCCTTCGGTTCGCACTCAATCACCCATGCCGGTTGATTGCTGACCGCATCCGTCCCGACCAGCCGAAAAGTGAACGCATCCGGGATCTCACGGACGAACGCCCGTTCTTCCTCGCGCTCCCGTTCATAGCGAGCCCGCGCCCCCGCCGATTCGTGCTGGCGCCTGGCCGCTTCCTCGTCCAGCTTTTGTTGTTCCTTCTGCGTCTCCCGTGCATTCAAAGGCCGGTCGTTCCGCGCAATCAGGCGCTCATAAGGACGCCCGCCCAAAACCAAAATCTCACGCGTCTCGCTGCGGCTGCTGGCGAGTTTGCCGTCGCCCTTCAACTGCCGGAACTCAGCACGTTCCTGATAGGTATAGTTTTGGCGGCTTGCGAAATCCGTCCAGTCGCGCTCTACTGACCTGCGAACGATGTCCGCCGCGTCAGGGGCGCGTTCCTGCGCCGCCGCGCCCAGCGCCAACAGAAGAAAACTCGCGCATGCTTTAAACGCTGGCACTTCGCGACAACACCGGCTCGGCCGGCAGTGTAATCGTAAATTCTGCGCCCCCGCCCTGGCGATTAGAGGCGCGCACCTCGCCTTCCTGCTGAGTCACGATGCTCTGCACGATGTGCAGCCCCAGGCCGCCCAGTACTTTCGTCGAAATGTGCGGATCGAATATCATCGGCAGTAGTTCCGGCGCTATGCCCGGCCCTTCATCTGCCACCACGATTTGAATATGGCCCTGCTTGCGGTAGGCCTTGACGAAGATCGTGCCGCCCTGGGGCATAGCCTGCACCGCATTACAAAACAGATTGATGAGGACGCGCTCCCAGGCCCACGCATTGCGCAATATGATCGCTGGCTCCACTTGCTCCAGGAACTGAAGCCGTGGACCCTCACTCAATGTCGTCGAGTCTTCCACCAGCATTCGCGCGTTCCGCAACACTGTTTCGAACGGCGCCGACGGCTGATGGATCGTCTGCATACTCTGCGTGATCTGCCGCCCGCGATCTATGCTGCGAAACAGCGCGGCCGAAAGCGCTTCCCAGCGTGGATCCCCGGCCAGCGAATCTGCCGCATCCATCAGCGTCTGAAATACATTGTTTAGATCGTGGATCAAACCCGGCAATGCGAGGTCGGCAATTGGCTCCATGGGTTATAGTTGATCTTAATTGGTGATTTCCCGCAGCGTACTAAAAAACTCGGGGAAGGATACCCCTGCCGATTCAGCCCCCAGTATAGTGCACGGCCCGTCAGCCGCCAGTGCTGCTACGGCGAAGGCCATCGCAATACGGTGATCGCCCGCCGAATCGATTTCCGCGGCGTGGAACATTTGCCCCCCGGGGATGCGAAAACCGTCCGCCGCCGTCTCGATCTCCACGCCCATGCGCTTCAAATTGGATTCAATCTCCGCGATGCGATCGGTTTCCTTTACCCGCAGCTCCGCGGCATCCTTCACCACCAGACCCTCGCGGCTAGCCGCACCCAAGATCGCTAACGCCGGGATTTCATCGATTAGCGCCGCGCTCAGCGCGCCTTCAATCACGCCCCCCTTGATCTTCGATGCCCGAATGCGCAAGCTGCCGATCAACTCCCCGCCGCTCTGCTTCACATCGATCACCTTGATGGACGCGCCCGCCGCCGTCAGGAAATCGAGCAGCGAAGAACGTGTCGGATTCAGCCCCACGTTGTGAATGACCAGATTGGCGTCCGGCATCAGCAGCGCCGCCACCAGAAAGAAGGCCGCCGACGACAAATCCCCCGGCACCATCACTTCGCGTCCCGTCAGATGCGCGCCCGCCGCCAGTTTGATCACCCTCTGGTGAACTTCGATCTCAGCGCCGAATTCCTGCAGCGCGATTTCGGTATGGTCGCGCGTGCGCATGGGCTCACGCACGATTGTGTCGCCTGCCGCAAATAACCCCGCCAGCAGCACGCAGCTTTTTACCTGCGCGCTCGCCATCGGTAGTGTGTAATCGATTCCGTGCAGCGGGCGCCCATGAATCGTGAGCGGCGGAAAACTGCCTTTACGCCCGCCAAGGCTGTGGCCCTCGATGTGCGCTCCCATCTCCGTCAGCGGACGTACAATCCGATCCATCGGGCGCTTGGACAGAGATTCATCCCCGCCGATCCGCGAAGTGAACTCCTGCGCCGCTAAAATGCCCGAAAGCATACGGATCGTGGAGCCTGAATTGCCAGCGTCCAGCTGTCCGGCCGCCTTTCGCAATGCCCCCCCTTCGATCACTACCTTCCCATCGACCCGCTCAATGCGCGCCCCCAGCGCCGCCATGCAAGCGAGCGTCGACTGGCAATCTGCCCCCGTCGAGTAGTTGTGGATAGTAGTCTTTCCTTCCGCGATCCCGCCCAACATTCCGTAGCGGTGGGAAATGGATTTATCGCCCGGCAGTGTTATAGCGCCGTGGACCGATTTGGCGGGCGCAACGATTTCGTTCATGAACTATTCAGTGTAACGGACCAGCTTGGGGT
>JALYJH010000523.1 GCA_030775415.1 Acidobacteriota bacterium
GGAGAAAACCATTCGTGAGGGTTGGATTCTGCGGAGGATCGGCTGGAATGGTAGCTACGAATTGGAACAACCGGGTGAGTGCAAGCTGCAGTTCCCCACTTGGGAGTGGGCGGAGTGGGATCGGAAGCGACTGGTATGGGCGGAGGGCGGCTGTTTAAAGACGGCTGCGTTAGGGAGCCATAAGCTTGGATCGGTGCGTACCTTGTACGATTTTAATGGGATGGTTCCCATAGCCAGGCCGACTGTCAAACATTGACATCTTCACTTTCCAGGCGGTAGCGTTGAAGCATGGACCAGATGAACGTTTCGATGACGGATCATCTTGCGAGCTATGTGCGCAAGAAGGTGAAGAGCGGGCGCTACAACAACGCCAGCGAGGTCGTGCGGGACGCGGTGCGGCGCATGGAAGAGCAGGAAGTGCGCGAGGCGCGGCTGGCCCAACCCGCGGCAGAGCTGATGCTGGCGGATCTGGCTAGCGAGCAGCGCGAGTCGATACGGCAATTAGTGCGAAAGCGCGTGGAGGCGGCCAAATCTGGTGATTTCGTCGAGTATACGGGGCGCGAGGGGCTGCGGCGGCTCGCCGAGGGAGTGAAGGCCAGGGGGCGCAAGCGACTGGCGCAAACGCGCGCCGGTTCGCGTGCATGAAGAGTTATCGGATCCTGAAGGATGCCGAGCGGGATCTGGACGAGATCTTCCTTTACTGGGCGGAGCGGACCAGCCTCAGCGTAGCCGAGCGATTGATCGATGCGATTACTGAGCGTTTTTGGATTCTGGGCGAGCACCCGGAGGCGGGGTATGCTTGCCAGGACATTGCCCGCGGCATGCGCTGTTTTCCAGCAGGCAGATACTTGGTGTATTACCGCAAGGCTCGGCGCGGGGTGGAGATTCTTCACGTATTCCATGGGGCGCGGGAGCGGAAGACAGTCATTGAGAAACTCAAATGAGGCGGAGCCGCGGAGGGCTAATGCCGCGGCTCCAGCGGCGGAACTGTTTGCCTGTGATGGGGCGGCTAGCATCGGGTAACCGCGGAAGGGATGGAACGCTGTCTTTCCTCCTCGTTGCGCCCTGCCCGGTACTTCGTGTTCTTCCCCAGGCGGCCGCTATTGTTTTCTGTTCTTTCACCCGATAGACCTTTTGTGGAACACCGTAGAGAATCGCGCCTGAAAATCAGCAAGAACGTGATCGTGAAAGTGGGCAGCCTATTGGGCGTGCCGGATGCGGGGAAGCCGATCTTCGGCGTGGTGCTGGACATGTCAGGGAGCGGCGTGCGCCTGGCGATGCGGCTACCGGTGCCGGTGGGGGCGGAGGTGGAGATCGCGGATAACCGCACCGTGATTTTGGGCGAGATTCTGCGCTGCGAACCGGAGGGTGAGGGTTACATCGCCGCCGTTAAGGTTTCGGAGGTCACTCTGGCGGAAGAGGCGCCTATGCCACGCGCCCGGTGATAATGAGAGAGTGCAAAACGATCGGGTAGCCATTTTTGGGAGCGGTGGACAGCTTGGCGTCGAATTAAAGGCGGAGTTTTCCAGGCGCGGATATCAAGTGACGGGCTTCGAGCGGAGCGCCGTCGACATCACGAACGCGGCGCAAGTGGAGGCCTGCCTGGCGGAGTGCGATCCGGCCATTGTGCTGAACTCGGCCGCCTACAATCAAGTGGACGTGGCGGAAAAAGAGCCGCAGGCGGCTTTCCAGGTAAACGGACTGGCGGTGCGCAATCTGGCTGTCGCGTGCCGGCAGGCGGATGCGCGGCTGGTGCATTTCTCCACCGATTACGTTTTCGACGGCATGGCGGGGCGCCCTTACACCGAGCAAGACATGCCGCGGCCGTTGGGGGCGTACGCGGTTTCGAAGCTGGCGGGCGAATATTACGCGCGAGCTTATCTGGATGAGGCGCTGGTTATACGGACGTCGGGCGTGTATGGGCCGGGCGGGCTGGACACGGCGCGCGGGAATTTCGTGGAGTTGATGCTGCGGCTGGCGGCGGGCGGGCAACCGATTAAGGTCGTGGAGGATCACGTGGCGTCACCTACGTTCGCTCCGGCACTGGCTTCGCGGACGGCGGATCTGGTGGAGCGCGGGGCGCAGGGGCTGTTTCATATTGGCGGGGGCGCGCCGATTTCGTGGTTCGCGTGGGCGGTGAAGATTTTCGCGGCGGCGGGGGTTCATCCCGCGGTCAAGCCCACCAACGAGCGCGAGTTCCGCACGGCGGCGCGACGCCCCAAGTTTTCGGCTTTGTCGAACGCGAAGATGGAGACGTTGGGGATCGATGCGATGCCGACGCTCGATCAGGCTATCGATCTGTATTTGCTGGCGCGCGGGCGGCGGGTGGCGGCGGCAAAATAGTTGAGACGCGAGCGAAAAGCGCACTGCTTAAAATAGCCGTGGAATTCGCGCCGCGCGGTGTATTCCCTTCCCCTCCAGCATTTTCAAACGCACGAGTCAACTAGATCAGTGGCGTTTTCGTTTGCTACGATTTTAGTGCCTCTCGGAGTTCCAGCGGGAGATAAAAGGAGGAAGATTGATTCCGCCATTGTCTGAAAAATCCGCGAAGCAAGACTCGCGAGACACGACCGGCGTCCCCGGGCTCGACTTTGTGCTCGGCGG
>JALYJH010000524.1 GCA_030775415.1 Acidobacteriota bacterium
ACGCCGCAATCCCATTCGCCACTAGCGTCAGTTTCTTGAGCGAAGGAGCATCGAACACCGGATGCAGCAACTGATCGAGTTGATTCGGCGCCACGCGCAGCACCGCTTCTTTCTGGTCAATCATGCCCTCCTCGGCCATCTCCACCGCCACCCGCACCGCCGCCGGTCCGGTACGTTTCCCATTGCGGGTTTGCAGCATATACAAGGTCCCGTCTTCAATAGTGAATTCGAAATCCTGCATGTCGCGATAGTGCTTTTCAAGGCTATCCGTGATCGTCCGTAGCTGCTGATAAGCCGCCGGCATGATCTTTTCCAGATCGTGAATCGGCTGTGGAGTTCGTATACCGGCCACCACGTCCTCGCCCTGCGCGTTCACCAGAAACTCGCCGTAGAAAACTTTTTCTCCCGTGGCAGGATCGCGCGTGAAACCCACGCCCGTCGCCGAAGTGTCGCCCAGATTGCCGAACACCATTGCCTGCACATTAGCCGCCGTACCGATTTCGTCCGGAATCTTTTCCATCTTGCGGTAGTAAGAAGCCTTCGGATTCCACCAGGATCTGAACACTGCGTCCCGCGACATCGCCAGCTGCTGGTGCGCGTCCTGCGGAAACTCTTTCTTGGTTTCCTTCTTGACCAGCTTCTTATAGTCCTCGATGATCGCCTGTAGATCTTTGGCGGTAAGATCCGTGTCCGCCTTCACCTTGGCCTTGGCCTTGCGCGCATCGAAGATGTGGTCGAATTTTTCCATGTCGATGTCGAGCGCCACCTCGCCGAACATCTGAATAAAGCGCCGGTAGGAATCGTAAGCAAAGCGCGGATTCCCGCTCAGCTTCGCCAGCCCCTCGGTGGTGGCGTCGTTCAACCCCAAATTCAAAATTGTGTTCATCATGCCGGGCATGGAAAAGCGCGCGCCCGAGCGCACACTCACCAGTAGCGGATTCTTAGGATCCCCCAGCTTCTTGCCAATTTGCCCTTCGAGTTTCGCCAGCGCCCCGAGAACCTGCTGATTGATCTCCGCCGGAACACTGTTCTTGTTCTCGAAATAAATATTGCAGACCTCAGTAGAAATGGTGAACCCCGGAGGCACCGGCACGCCCGCCCGGCACATCTCCGCCAGCCCCGCGCCCTTGCCGCCAAGGATTTCCTTCATCTTGCCGTCCCCATCCGCCGTGCCGCCGCCAAAGCTATAAACGTAATTCTTCATGATTTCTCTCCTGAGCGCACAGTGTTTTCTGCGTTGTGCGCGGTTTGATGGCTAGTGACGATCTCAGAAAAATCAGCGATCGTCGAAAACTCGGTTAGTAAGTTTTGCAGTAAGGTCAGGCGATTGACGCGAACGTTATCGTCCTTCGCATTCACCAGCACTGTGTCAAAAAACGTATCCACGCGCGGCCGCAGCGACGCGATATGTTCCAGGGCATGCGAATACGTCTCCTTCTTCGCCGCATCGCGCACGCGCACAAAGTCGTCGTAAAGATCCCGCTCCGCCCCCGCTTCGAGCAGCTGCGGATCAAGCACCACGGTAGGATCGAACGCCGCCTGCTTGAGAATATTTTGGATGCGTTTGAAACTCGCCGCCAGCGGCTCAAAATCCTGGGTCGGCCGGACCGCCGCTAGCGCCGTCAGCCTCGCCTCAACATCAGCCAAAGTTCCGGAGCCCGAAGCCATCACCGCATTGACCTCATCGTATTTGAAACCGCGAATCTCGCGGAAATAATATTTAATCCGGTCGAGCAAAAACTCGCGCAGCTCCCCCGACGCCAAATCGTCGAGCTTATATTCGAGCTTGGCCTCCACCAGAATCTTAACCACGCCTTGCGCCGCGCGCCGCAGTGCGAACGGATCTTTAGAACCTGTCGGCACCAGTCCGATAGCAAAGCACCCCCGCAGCGTGTCCAGCTTGTCCGCCAGCGCCACCAGCCGCCCCTCGTGCGTACGCGGAATTTCGCCCTCCATGCTGAGCGGCAAATAGTGCTCGTAAATCGCCTTTGCAACCGCCTCGGGCTCGCCTTGATAGCGCGCGTAAAGCCCGCCCACCACCCCTTGCAGATCGGTAAACTCTTTCACCATCTCTGTGGTCAGATCGCACTTCGCAAGCAGCGCCGCCCGCCGGGCATGCTCGTTCCCGCCCAGCTCATCCACCAGCGCCACCACGCGGTTGGTCTTCTCCAGATACGACCCCAGCTTAGCCTGGAACGTGACCTTAGCCAGATCCGCAACCCGCTCCGCCAATTTCTTGTGCTGATCGACGTCCCAAAAAAATCGCGCATCATTGAAGCGAGCCTTCAACACCCGCTCATTCCCGCGCTTCACCAACCCCTCCGGATCGCCGCTGGTATTCATCACCGCCACGAAATGGGGCGCCAATTCCCCCGCCGCCGACTCCACGGAAAAATATTTCTGATGATGCCGCATCACCGTTGTGAGCACCTCGGCCGGCAGTTCCAGGTACGCCGGATCGAAATCCCCGCGAATCGCCGTCGGATATTCCGTGATGAACGTCAGCGTCTCCACCAGATCCGCAGCCGCCTTCGCGCCCAACTCCGTGATCTCCGCCACAATCTTCCGTCGGCGCTCATCTGCCGCTAAAAT
>JALYJH010000525.1 GCA_030775415.1 Acidobacteriota bacterium
GATCGGGGCATACGGATGGTGCATGTCAGTTCGCTGGCGGCGATGGGGCCTAGTTTGGATGGGACGCCGGTTCGGGAGGACGACGAGGCGCGGCCGGTTACGCATTATGGGAAGTCGAAACTCGAAGGGGAACGGAATGTGCGGAGGCTGGTGCCGGATGCGGTGATTGTGCGGCCGCCGGTGGTTTATGGGCCTCGCGATAGAGATGTGTTTCAGATTTTGAAGCCGCTGAGTCGCGGGTTGGCGGTGCAGATCGGCGGGGGGGAGCGGTGGTTTAACGCGATTTATGTGGGGGATCTGGTGGAGGGGTTGATTGCTGCCGCGACAGCTTCGAGCCGGACTTATTTTCTGGCGAACTCGACGCCGGTTTCGTGGGGGGAGTTGCGGGATTCAGCGGCGCGGATTATGGGGGGTAGCGCGCGGGTGCTGCGGGTTCCGGCAGGAATCGCTTACATGGCGGGGTTGGGGGCGGAAGTTTGGGCGCGGCTCACCGGTACGCCGGGGATCGTCTCGCGCGACAAAGTGACGGAGGCGTTGTGTCCTTATTGGACTTGCGATACGCGGCGGGCGGCGGCGGAGATGGGGTTTGAGGCGCGGACATCGCTCGATGCGGGACTGGCGTTGACGCTCCAGTGGTATCGGGAGGCGGGTTGGCTGAAATATTGAATCGCGACGAACGATTCTGGGCTGTCGATAAAGTGGTGCTGGCTTATTTGGCGCTTACGGGAGCGCTCCTTGTTGGCTTTTGGAATCGCGTGCCGGCGGCGGGATTTTGGATCGCGGTACATGTGGTTTGCGCGGCTGTGGTGGTGGTGGCGGTCAAGCGGGCGGGGCGGGTGAGCCGGATTTTTCGGCATTGGTATCCGCTGCTTTACGTCTCCATTTGCTATCGCGAGATGTCAGTTCTGATCCCGGCGATTCGGGGGACGGACGCGGACGCTGAGCTAGCCGCGCTGGACTTGCGGATCTGGCACGCCAATCCCACGGTTTGGCTGGAGCGGCTACAGAGCCCGGGGCTTACGGAATGTCTGCAGATCGTTTATAGCCTATTCATTCCGGCGGTGCTGTTTGTGGCCTGGCGGTTTTGGGCGCGGCAGGAATATGAAGCGTTCCGGTTCTATGCGTTTGTGATTGCTACGGGGTTCTTGGCGTCGTATATCGGGTACTTTCTTGTGCCGGCGCGGGGGCCGCGGTTTGCGTTGCGGGATCTGCAGCATGTGCCGTTGCAGGGAATGTTTGTGTTTGGGCTGCTGCAATCGTCCTTAGACAAGCTGGAATCGGCGGCTTACGATTGTTTTCCTAGCGGGCACACGGAGTTGGTGATTCTGGCTTGGTGGGGGAGCCGGCGGCTTTCGAAACCGCTATCGTGGGTGTATTTCGTTTACGCGACCTGCATTATTTTTTCTACGGTTTATCTTCGGTATCATTACACAATGGATATCGTTGCGGGAATGCTTTTGGCTGGGGTGTTGGTTCTGGCTACGCCGGCCCTGTACCGAGGGTTGTCTTAACGAATGGCGGACTCGCAAAGGATTGATATCGTTGCGGTAGACGGTAAGGGCGCGCTGAAGGAATTCATCGAATTTCCTTTTGGGCTGTATCACGGAAATCCGAATTGGGTGGCGCCGCTACGGATCGCGGTTAAGGATCTGCTGGACCGGAAGAAGCATCCGTTCTATAAAAATGCCGATGCGGAGTTCTTTTTGGCGCGCCGGGATGGGAAAACGGTGGGGCGGATCGCGGCGATCATCGACCGAAATCACAACAAGTTTCATGGTGAAAGTGCCGGGTTTTTTGGGTTCTTTGAGTGCGTGGATGACTTGGCGGTGGCGCAGGGGCTGCTGACCCAGGCTCGGCAATGGACTGCGGAACGCGGGGCTCAGTTCTTGCGTGGGCCGGTAAACCCTTCTACTAATTACGAATGCGGGATTTTGGTGGATGGGTTCCATGCGGATCCTAAGGTCATGATGACTTACAATCCGACCTATTATCCGGATTTATTGGAACGGGCCGGGTTGCGGAAAGCTAAGGACTTGTTTGCTTACGGAGGGTTGGCTCCGCGGGTGGACGTGCGGAAGATCGAGCGCGTGGCGAACAAGGCCATGGCGAAGCATGAGTTTAAGATCCGGCCGATCGATGTGAAGAATTTCGATGCGGAGGTGATGCGGGTTTGGGAGATTTACAATTCCGCGTGGAGCGTGAACTGGGGCTTCATCCCGATGAGCCGCGAGGAGTTCGTGCTTATGGGCAAGGAAATGAAGCAGATCCTGAAGCCGGAACTGGTGTTGCTGGGCGAGGTGAAGGGGCGCGTGGTGGGGTTTGCGCTGGCGCTGCCCAACGTTAACCATGCGCTTAAAAAGGCCAATGGCAAGCTGCTTCCGACGGGGCTCCTCAAAATCTTGTACCATCAACGATTGATCAAAGATGTCCGGGTAATCGCCCTGGGGGTTACCGAGGAATACCGCACTACGGGGGTGGCTGCGGGATTTTACGCTACGCTAGTACATAACGCCTTGAAACTGGGATATGACGGCGAGTGTGAAATGTCGTGGATACTGGAAGATAACACTTTAATGAATCGGTCGGCAGAAC
>JALYJH010000526.1 GCA_030775415.1 Acidobacteriota bacterium
CTACACGGGACCTTTCGCGGTGGGCGGCGTCTGATAGTCTAGAAACACCATGAAAACGGCATTTTTGTCTTCATTTTCCGGACGTGCGGCGGCGGCTCTGGCGATCTGCGGCGTGTTGAGCTTTACCTCGGCTGGACTGGCGCAGACCAAGGTCACGTCGGTCGAGGGGATCACGGAATACAGGCTCGACAACGGTTTGAAGGTGCTGTTGTTTCCGGATAACTCGAAGCCTACGGTGACGGTGAATGTCACTTACCTGGTGGGGTCGCGCTATGAAGGCTACGGCGAGACGGGGATGGCGCACTTGCTGGAGCACATGCTATTCAAGGGCACGGCGACCCGCAACGGAATCATGGGGGAGCTGAGCAATCATGGGGCTCAGTTCAACGGGACCACATCCTACGACAGAACGAATTACTTCGAGACCATGACGGCTACGGATGAGAATCTGCATTGGGCGCTGGAAATGGAAGCCGACCGCATGGTGAATTCGCGGGTTTCGCGCAAGGATCTGGACAGCGAGATGACGGTGGTGCGCAACGAATTCGAGCGCGGCGAAAACGAGCCGGGGCGGGTGCTGGAGGAGCGCGTGGTGGCGACGGCGTATCTATGGCACAGCTACGGGCGCAGCACGATCGGGGCGCGGTCGGACATCGAAAAAGTACCGATTGAGCGGCTGCAGGCGTTTTACCGCAATTACTATCAGCCGGATAATGCGGTGCTGGTGGTGGCGGGGAAACTGGATGAAGCGAAGACGCTGGCGTGGATCAAGGAAACCTTTGGCGCGATCCCGAAGCCGTCGCGCACGTTGAACGCGACGTATACCGAAGAACCGGTGCAGGACGGCGAACGCGGTGTGACGCTGCAACGCGTGGGCGATAACCAGATTCTGATGATGGCGTATCACGTGCCGGCGGGGCCGGATCCGGATTCGGCGGCGGTGGACGTGTTGACGGCAATCCTCAATGAAGCTCCGGCGGGACGCTTGTATAAGGCGCTGGTGGAATCAAAAAAAGCGATTTCCGTGGCCGGCGAGAACAATCAATTACACGATGCCGGGTACCTGCTGTTTTCGGCTGAAGTGCGCAAGGGAGGCTCGCTCGACGATGTGCGGCGGACGATGCAGAGCGTGCTCGAGGGGGTGGTGAAGGAACCGCCCAATAAGGAAGAGATCGATCGGGTGCTGACGCGGCGGAAAAAAGATTTTGAGCTGCTGTTCAATAATCCGCAGAGGGTGGCGCTGCTGATGAGCGAGTGGGCGTCGATGGGGGACTGGCGGCTGATGTTTCTGGATCGTGACCGCACTGAGAAAGTCACGCCGGCAGACGTGGCGCGGGTTGCCCAGCGTTATCTGAAACCTTCAAATCTGACGGTGGGGCGGTTTGAACCGGTGGACGTAGCTCCGGAGCGGGCTGAGGTGCATTCCGTACCGGATGTGGCGGCGATGCTCAACAACTATACGGGGCGCGCGGCGGTGGAGCAGGGCGAGGCGTTCGATCCCACGCCGGCGAATATTGAATCGCGTCTGCAGCGCGTCACTCTGGCGAACGGATTAAAGCTGGTGATGCTGCCGAAGAAGACCCGTGGGGGGACAGTAACGGCGGCGCTGGCGCTGCATTATGGGGATGAGAAAAGCGTCTTCAATAAGGGCACGGCAGCGCAATTCGCCGGGGCGATGCTGATGCGCGGGACGCAGAAGCACACGCGGCAGCAGCTGCAAGATGAACTCGACCGGTTGAAGGCGCAGATGAATGCGGGCGCGGGAGATAACGACGCCAACCTTAATGTGACGACGATTCACGCGAGTATTGTCCCGGCGCTGCGTCTGGCGGCTGAAGTTCTGCGGCAGCCGGCTTTTCCGGAGATTGAGTTCGAGACATTGCGGCAAGCTTCACTGGGGCGCGCGGAAGGCAGTTTGAAAGAGCCGGGGGCGCTAGCTCCGCTGGCGCTGCGGCGGCATCTGATTCGTTATCCGGCGGGCGATCCGCGGGCGGTGACGACATTCGAGGAGGACATCGCCAACATCAAGAGTTTGACGCTGGCGGATGTGAAGAAGTTCTATGGGGATTTCTTCGGCGCGTCGAATGCGGAGCTGGCGATTGTGGGCGATTTCGATCCGGCGGAGGTTCGCAAGGTTGTGGAGCAGGAATTCGGCACGTGGAAAAGTCCGGCGCCGTATCAACAGGTGCTGCGCAAACGGGATGCGGTGGCGGCGGTGGATCAGATGATTGAGACGCCGGATAAAGCGAACGCTGTGTTTATGGCGGGATTCACGCTGGCAATGAATCAGGACAATCCCGATTATCCGGCGCTGATGTTCGCGAATCGCATGCTGGGCGGGGATTTGAAGAGCCGCCTGTGGCAGCGCATCCGCGAAAAAGAAGGCTTCAGCTATGGCGTAGGGAGCGCACTGATTGCGTCGGCTCGATCGCCTTTCACGCAGTTCATGGTGCAAGCGACGGCCGTCCCGCAGAACATTTTGAAAGTGGAAGACGCGTTCAAGGATGAGCTGGCAAAGATGCTGAAGGACGGCTTCACGGATGCGGAAGTGGCCGCGGCGAAGAAGACCTATCTGGAAGAACGCATGTTAG
>JALYJH010000527.1 GCA_030775415.1 Acidobacteriota bacterium
GCTCAGCAAACTTGGCATTCCCTCCAACGGCATCGGCTCCGGAGGAGGAATCGGGAGCGGCTCCGGCGGCGGCGTTGGTTCCGGCAAAGGTCCCGGGGTAGGCCCTGGTTCCGGCGGCGGATTCGGCGGTGGAGCGTATCGCATCGGCGGCGGCGTCTCCGCCCCCAGCGTCCTCAGCAAAGTTGAGCCCGAATATTCCGAAGAAGCCCGCAAAGCCAAGTGGCAAGGCACTGTAGTGCTCTCATTAGTAGTGGATGACCAGGGCCGACCGCAAAATCTCAAGGTCCTCCGCTCCCTCGGCTTAGGTCTGGACCAGAAGGCTATCGAAGCCGTAGAGAAATGGCGCTTCAAACCCGGCATGAAAGACGGCAAGCCCGTTCCTGTGATGGCCACCATCGAAGTAAACTTCCGCCTGCTATAGACCCACCACGACTTCTCATTCTCACAAGCGGGAGGGCCTTCCCGGTATCTGCAAGGTGTACCCTTAGTAAGCTATGGCCTTTCGAGAGCTACCTCCGCGCCGCCGCAACCCGCAAATCGGGATCGCCGCCATCCTGATCGGCGCCGTACTCGTGCTGGCTTTCGGGCGCACGATCTGCAGTTACATCATTGACTACTTCTGGTGGCGCGAAATGGGCCAAGTACCCACCTGGGTCCGCATGACTGCCTACCGCTACGTCCCCGGCCTCGCTGCCTGGGTCATCGTGTTCGCCGTTCTCTGGGTTGCCCACGTCCGCGGCATGAAACACGCCGGTGAGCGCCTCGGCGCATGGCCCCTCTACGCAAAACTAAGCACCTTGGCTATCGCATTCGTAGCGATGATCCTCACGCTCTCCACCGTCGAGGGCTGGACCGTGGCCCGCTACGCCGGCGGCAAAGGCGCAGCAGCGTCCGCCTGGATCGATCCGGTATTCGGCAGGCCGCTTTCGTTTTATTTCTTCGAACTCCCCTTCTACAGCATGCTATTGAGTTGGATAGCCGCCACCGCTTTCGTCGCCGGCCTGGTGTACTACGTAGCCGCCCGTGGCTGGCAGCTCAAACGCGACATGCCTGGCTACGTCTTCGGCCAAGAGTTAGACCTCCGTGATCTACGCCGCCTCGGCCGTCTGGAAACTGGCTTATTAAAAGGTCTAGCCGCGCTCTTCCTGGTAGCGCTAGCCGCACAATTCTGGCTAGGCCGTTACGACCTCATGCTTAGCGATCACGGCAACCTAATGGTTGGCATCGACTACTTGCAGCAAAATTTAGGACTCCCCCTGCAGACGATTAAAGCCGCTGCCGCGGTATTGGCAGCCGTCTTGGTAATCGCCGGACGCCGCAAGTTAGCCATCGCTTGCGCCGTGGTGTTGATCGTCGACTGGCTGGTGCCGCCGATCGCCGCCAGCCTCTACGTGCGCCCCAACGAGTTGATGCTGGAGAAGCCCTACATCACTCGCCACATCGAAGCTACCCGCGCCGCGTACGGCATCGACAAACGCGCGAGCGTCGTAAATTTCCCTGCTCAAAAAGAAGGGCGCATCGATTTCGAAGCTAACCGCTCCCTGCTAGAAAACGTGCGTCTGTGGGACTGGCGCGCTTTCCACGACACGCTTAGCCAAAGCCAGCCCCTACGCCCCTACACCTACGCCGATACGGACGTCGACCGTTATCAAATTGACGGACGCCTGCGCCAGACTTTGTTAGCCCCGCGCGAACTGGATCTCAATCAGCTAGGCGACGCCCGTAACCGCTGGATCAACCGGGCCCTCACATTCACCCATGGCTACGGCATTGTAATGGCGGAGGCCAACCGCATCAGCGAAACCGGCCTGCCGCAATTGCTCGTCCTCGACGCCCCTGTCGAAGTAAAAACCAAAAGCCTGAAAGTCACCAAGCCCGAAATTTATTACGGCGAAACCATGGACGAATCCGTTTTCGTCCGTACCTCGCAGCCCGAATTCAACTACCCCTCCGGATCGAGCGAAGTCAACACCCGCTACGACGGTAAAGGTGGGTTCCCCATGTCTTCCGTAGGCATGCGCACGCTAGCCACTGTAGCCGACGGCGATTGGAACATCCTGCTCACCAATTCGCTCACCCCTGAAAGTCGCATGATGATCCACCGCAAAGTGACCGAGCGCGTCTCCGAACTGGCGCCGTTCCTAAGCTGGGACGAAGATCCATATCTGGTTAACACTTCCGACGGACGCTTGGTATGGATCTTAGATGGCTACACCACCAGCGAATCGCACCCGTATTCGCGCCCGGTCGCGATGGAAAACTTAGGCCGCTTCAACTACATCCGCAATTCCATTAAAGCCACCGTGGATGCCTACGATGGCGACGTCCACATGTATATCTTCGACACCGAAGACCCGTTGATCGCGGCGTATCAAAACTTGTTCCCTGAATTATTCGCGCCCGCATCAGCCATGCCCGCTGGCCTGCGAGCCCATACCCGCGCCCCCGAAATGCTCTTCCGCGCGCAAGCCGAAATCTACCGCACGTATCACATGCGCGACCCCGAGTCATATTACAACCGTGCCGATTTGTGGGACCTTGCGACCTTCACCACGGGCGCCGGCGGTCAGCCTGAGCC
>JALYJH010000528.1 GCA_030775415.1 Acidobacteriota bacterium
ATCCATGGCGGTCGGTACGCCCAGCAAGTCCCGTATGTAGCGCGGCAAGTCAAAATTACGCCAGCCACCCACATGCGTCGACAGCGCCACTCGTTGCGCTTGAAAATCCACCGGCCCGCCGAAACCAATCCCGCAGCGGTCCAGATCTTTCCATCCGGCAAGATTTTTCCATTCGGCAAGGACTTCCGCGATCCGCCGCAGCATCCACTCGCGTCCCTGCTCGCGATCGGTGGCGTACGACTCCCGCCGCGTCATCCGCCCGTCCTCGAACAGCGCCAGCGAAAACTTCGTGCCGCCGATGTCGATCGCCAGGGTGCTCATTCACGCAGAAAGACGTTCAAGCAAATAACGATTGCAGCAGTCTCTCGCGCGCCAAGAAATTAGGCACGATGTAATCCGCGCCGACGCCGATCAGCCGCTGCCGCTTCCACTGGTCCACCTCGGCGCAAGCCGGCTCCTTGCTAGCCACCCCCACCGTCACTCCGCCCACCAGCTTCACTTCCTCGATCTCGACATAGCCGTCGCCGAAGCCCACGATTTCCTCGCCGCGAACCTCCGTGCTCGAAACAATCCGCTGGATCAAAATCTTCTTGGAGAAACTCTTCAAGTCCTCCTGCGCTCCGAAAACCCCGCCTTCGAAAAACGGCACGACCCCCAACAGCCGCGCCTCTTCGCGCATGAAAATTTCGTCGGTTCCGCTAGCCAGGTACATCTTGAGGCCGCGCTCCTTCAGGCTTTCGAGCAGCGCCCGCGCCCCCGGCACCATGTACTCTTCCGGAGCCGTCCGTTCCTGCTTCAAGTCCTCAATGCGCCCGCTGATCACCGTCCACAGGCGGTCCAGATACATCTTCTTATACACCCGCGGATCGAGCGCCTGCCCCCCGCGCCGGGTCACATGCTCCGCGAAATCCATCATCTGGTAGATGGTCTCTTTGCCCGTGGTCCGCCAGATCATTTCCTGGATCAGCGCCCGTAGCTCCGCCTCCGATTCCCCACTTTTCAAATCCAGCAGAATCTCCACCATCATGGGAGCCATCACATCCACCCAGCCGGATCGAATCACCGAGATGGTCCCGTCGAAATCGAACAGCGCCACTTTCGCCGCCGCCGCCGAAGCCCCCGGCCGTACTTGCTCCACCAGTTGTTCCATTGCTTGCGCAGTCTTTGTCAAAGCCAATATTCCCATTTCCCGGCCGCGATCACGTAGCCGCTCAGACAAGCGTTCGCCACCGCATGCGCCAAAATCAAGTCGCCCAGGCTCTTGCTGCGAATCATCCACCAGTTGAAAATGATTCCCGCCAGCAAGCCCACGTCCCAGTATGGACCATGCTCGCTCGCAAACAGCAGCGCCACCGCCCAGAAGGACAGCGCCGAATAAGCCCCCAGCGGCACCCGTTCGAAATCTTTATCGATCACCCAGCGCATCAGCCAGCCGCGCCAGAATAATTCTTCAACGATGGGCACGATCGCCACCGCTCGCAGCGTGCGCAGAAACAGCACCGGAGCGTCATGCCGCGCGGCTTCGCTAAGAGAGCTGCGCACGCTGCCCACCACGGAATTGTTGAATAGGATGAAAGACCGGTAGTGCGGAAATAATACATCGGGCGCGATCCACAGGACAAAAATCGCCACCCCCACCAGCACGCTCTGGCCCCCGTGGGTCACCGGGAAATCCGCCGCATGGAAGCGCAACAAGGGGCGCGCCGCCAGGAACAGAACCGCCAGCATCACCGCCAGCCGCAGAATTTCGTCGGCCAGCGCGGGCAGGGGCCATACATGGCTCAGCCCGATCAGCGCCAGGAAGATGACAAAAGGAGCAACGTAAGGAACAGCCTGAGACCGGCTCGCCAAAAGAATCGTCCGCCTACATGCTGGCTAATAACTTCTGGATTTTTCCGGCGTCATCTTTCGATGGATTGAACTTGATGGCCGTTTCCAATTCCCGTTTGGCCGAAAGCTTGTCGCCCTTTTGCAGGAGCGCCATGCCGTAATGATAGTGGTACGCGGCCCGGTTGGGATCCGCCGTCACCAGCTCCTTGAACGTCCGCACCGCGTCATCGCTCAAGTTCTTCTTCAGGTAAATCCAGCCCAGCGTGTCCATGATGTCAGGCGAATTCGGCAGGCCCTGCCGCGCCCGCTGCGCCATGGTCAACGCTTCATCCAGATCCTGCCCGTCCTCGGCCTTGATGAACGCCAGATTGTTTAGCGCGATGGGATGATCCGGCTGAATTTTCAGAATCTGCTCGTAGATCGGCTTGGCCTGGTCGCGGCGTCCCGTGCCGTCGAGCAGCAGCCCCAGTTGCAGGAGCGGCCGCGCGTCCGTCGGCGTTACCTGGCTGGCGCGCCGGAAAGTGTCGATGGCCGCGTTCACGTCGCCCTTGCGGCGTTGCGATTCCGCCAGCCGCAGCAACAAATCGCCCGACTTCGGATCGTTCTTCAGTAAATCCTGATAGCGCTCAATCGCCGCATCGTAGCGCGAATCGCGCACATAGAGGTTAGCCAGCGCTAGCTCCAGGTCGCGCCGCCCCGGTTCCTTCGCCAGCGCATCCTCTACCATCTTGATGCCTTGCGGAAG
>JALYJH010000529.1 GCA_030775415.1 Acidobacteriota bacterium
GCCGGCGACAATCCTGACGACGCGGCGCGTCATGGAGGTCGTCGGCAACACGATTAGACCTCGCGATGTTGACTGGCCCAGAACTCGGCCCATTCTGGGGGTGGCCTCAATCCTGGCGCGCAAGGATGACGTGCTACTCGGAATCAACTCGGGTGAGTGGGGTGGGGGGCTCGCGCGAGTCGACCGACGCACCAGCCGCGTCTCATACATCGAGAGCCGGACACGCGAGCTATGTGGCGGCGCTCTCAATGGTGACTGTGATCCGGTTAACGGCATCGTTCCGGCGCCCTGGAACAAAGACTGCGTCGTGATCGCCATCGGGCTCGTGCATTTCTTGGCCACGGACGGATCGATGAGGTTTGTGGCGAGCGGGTCCGAGAACTCTACTCGAAGGCCTACTATGTCAAAGGTTTGCCGCTGCCAGCCACACGGGGCGACAAGCCCGCCGCGACAGTGGCTTTTTTCGGCCTAGCGTCGGTTCGCGGACAAGTGCTCGCGGTGGGCCTCGATGGTCTGTACCGATTGAGTGAAGACGGTGCAGCATTGCTCACTCCGCTTCCAGAATTCGAGAAGGTTGGAAATATCCGTGTCAGCTTTGCACTGCAGGACGTCGTGCTCCTTCTCACGGAGGTGAATGAGCGACGCTCGATTAGTGGTAGCGTGCCGATGTTGGTACCCATGAATTGAGCGGCCAGGGAACATGCTGCCGCTGATTGGCCGCGCTATTCAGTCTACGGTTCGGCGAGTAGTTACCCAGGCTTGGAATTCCGGATCCTCGAAGCGATAGGCTCCGTGATCCACGCGCGCTAGCAGTTGCTGCTTGGGACTCGTAAGCCGGCGTAGCGATGTCCGGGGAGCGCTGACCGTCACGTTAGGAGAGCCCAGCAGATCTTTAAGCTGCTCGAGCGCGTGGATTCCATAAAGGTCCTGCACGCCACGGGCCGCCAACAGCAGTATCGCGCGATCAGCGCGGTTCAACTCCTTCCAAGTCTTGGTGTAACTCGTGTCGTCGTGTATTCGCTCCTGGATATATCGCAGTGCCTGCTCAGGCCCCTGGTGCTGGTAAATCAGATAGCGCTCGATGTACCAACGAAAGAACTCGGGAGTTTCCTTCAGGGCAGCAAACGCCTTCACGGCGTCGTCCAGGCTCAAGGGGCGCTTTGCTACGGTGGCCAGCTGTTTTACCGTGGCAGCGACAAATTCGCGTCCCAGCAGCGGGAATGGTTCCAGTGGAGCCCAGTTGTAGAACGGGGCTGCTGCACGCGAAAACATTTCTCGTAGGGCCGCCTCCGAGGACCCTGCGAATAGCACCTTGATGCTGGGCTTGCGAATGTCCAGTCCCGCGCGTAGCGCGTGGGCTACTGACTTGTGTTCCGGCGCGGCAAGTACCTGTGCTTCGTCGATGACAAGTAGCAACCGTTTCTTGGCTTTGTCAGCCGACTGCAATGCAGCTTGGATTGCGGGGACCGCCGCCTTTTCCTTTTCAGCCAAGTCCAGCTCGACAGAACCTTCAATGCCCAACGGCAGCTTGCCGCCGCCTTTGAGTTTGCGAATCGGGGCGTTTAGGTCCGTCCAGAACTTGCCTAGTCCCTTGGGTTGGGTAGCCAGCAGAATGGCTGTCGCCAGCGCTTGCCCAGGATGGTCGGTGGAATCCCAGAGGTTGGTGTAGGCTGCCAAGTATCCGTCGTGCATGGCTGCGGGAAGCAAGTCGTGCTTTAGAAATTCACTTTTGCCCATGCGACGACGTGCAAATAAGCCGCGCGCCGACGTCAACCCGAGATCAAAACTCCGCAGATAGGATTGCGCGAGGTCCGGACGAGGAAAATGCCAAGGGTCAGTAAGGGCGCTCATCGACATATTCTGACATATTTTTGTCAATTGACAAGATCATGTCGTAATCTGTCGATATCACACGAAACAGTGGGTTTTGACCGGCCTTCACTAGGAAACTCGCAGGCTAAAACGCCGGGGTAATAAACGGGGTAACTGAGATAATCGAATTAGTAAAACGCCTATAAAACTAGGCATTTCCGCGGTAATTCGATGGTGAGCGGGCCCACCAACCATCCATCCACGGGCGTCCGATGGCCGTGGCTCCTACCTTTCGCCTGCTGACAGAGCCACCCGTTCGAGCAGCCTAGGGTGGGCATCAATTGAGCTTCCGAGTTTCGCTGCACTGGCCGCCTGCGCGACAGCCGATTACCGTATTTGACGACGCGGTCCTTCCGATCAACGACGTGAGCTTTCACTTTCACCCCGCAATGTTCTTTCTCATCGAACAGGACACATTTGCGGGGTTCGTCAGGTATCCCAACGACATAGTCTGTTGCGTCCTCGCCCGTTGCAGGACCGCCCACCATGTCCGCCGCCGCCCCTGTGCGGCAACCGCCTTCGCCGCCGTTCACCGATCCGCCCGGCTATTCCCGGCACCGACCAGAACGCACGCTGCTGTACCAACTCGTCGAGCAGCACTATCCCGCATTCCGTGAGCTGCGCGCCGCGGCAGACCGGCCGCTGCCGGGTTTCGTGCAGCAGGAGGAGTTTGATGCGTATCTGAAGTGCGGGCGGCTGGA
>JALYJH010000530.1 GCA_030775415.1 Acidobacteriota bacterium
CGTAGTAATTGCGCTCGCCACGTTTTTGGAGCGCGACGACATCGTCATGGGTGCGGCCGATGGAGCCGTTCAGTTCGTCCTTGGTCGAGGCCAGGTTACCGGAAATCTCATCGCGCGTGGAATCGAGTTTGCCGTTAAGGTCGTCGCGGGTTTTGGTGAGGTCCTCGCGAGTGCTGCTGAGTTGCTTTTCCTGGTCCGCAAGGCGCTTCTGCATTTGGGTGTAGCGCGGGTCAACTCGCACAGCGGAGCGCGGACGGGGAGCACTTTCGGAGTAAACGCGAGTGGGCGGAGCCGGAACCGGCGCGGGACGGTCCAGCTTTTCGGCCATGTTTTGCATTTGGGCTTTCAACTGACTAATGGAAGAGCTGAGCGCCTGATTGGTGGCATTCAGATCATTTAACTGGCGGCGTTCGCGGGAAACGTAAGCGAGGCTAACGCCTCCAACAAGGACCAAAGCCACAGCGGCAATGGCCAAGCCCCAGCGTAACGCTGAATTTCCATTACTTTCTTCAATTTCCATTGGCGAATCTCCTTCGGGCAAGTGCAGCAACTGGACTGCCAGTCCTAAATGCTTGGATTTGCGCAATTTGATGCGGGGGGCTCGCGGGAATATCTGGTTAGGTGTGTAAACCTTACCAGGGCATTTACCATAAGACATGGAACATCTTCCGCGCAGGTTGGCGGTGATCGCGCTGGCGATCCTGTTCACGCTGGCGCTGGGCACCGTCGGCTTCGTAGTGATTGAAGGCTACCCGGCCTTCGATGCGTTCTATATGACGCTGACTACCGTGACGACGGTAGGCTATGGCGAGATCCGGACGCTGAGCCACGCGGGGCGGGTCTTCAATTCCTTCCTGATTTCATTCGGCGTGGTGGTCATTTTTCTGGCGGTGGGCGCGATGACGCAGACCGCGATCGAGCTGGAGCTGAATCAATATTTCGGAAAGCGGCGGGTTAAAAATATGATCGAGAAACTGGAAGGGCACTACATTGTGTGCGGCTTTGGGCGTCTGGGGCGCGGGGCGGCCGATGAGTTGCGGCGCTCGGGCGTGCCCTTCGTGGTGATCGATAAAGACGAAGACCGGGTGGAGCGCGCCATGAAGCTGGGGATGTTGAGTGTGGCGGCGGACGCGAGCAGTGACGATGCGCTGCGGGATGTGGGCATCGGCAAGGCTAAGGGGTTGATCGCTACGCTGGCGTCCGATGCTGACAATTTGTTTTTGATTCTCTCCGCCAAGTCTTTAAACTCGCGATTGCATCTGGCGGCGCGCATCGATGAAGAGGCGTCGGAACAAAAGATGCGGCGCGCGGGGGCGGATTTTGTGTTTGCTCCTTATAACAGCACGGGGCATCGCATGGCGCAGGCGCTGCTGAAGCCGCACGTGCACCAGTTCATCAACTTTGCGACCCAGGAGACCGGACTTGATGTAAACATCGAACAGGTGCAGGTGAGCACGCGCAGCTCATTCGCGGATCGTACGCTGGCGGAGCTTCACGCACAGCGGGATCTGGACGTGATCGTACTGGCAGTGCGTAAAGCGGCGGGGGAGATGTTGTTTAACCCGCCCACGGAAATGGCGATCAGCGCCGGGGACCATTTAATTGTCATGGGCGCGACGGACCGGCTGCAGAAACTGGAACAGCTCTTGACGGGTGCTTCGGCATGAAGGTTGTGACATCCCAGCAGATGCGCGAGGCCGACCGGCGGACGATCGAGCAGGGCACGCCGGGAGATGTGTTGATGGAGCGCGCGGGGACCAAGGTAGTGGAGTTTCTCGAAAGCGAGTTTTCGCCGCTGTCGGGGCAGCGGGTGGTCATTTTTTGTGGAAGCGGCAACAACGGGGGAGACGGCCTGGTAGTAGCAAGGCTGTTGAAGACGAGGGTGGCGAGTTTGCAGGTGGTGCGGGCGGCTGACACGCGGGGGCCGCTCGATCGCGAGGCGACCATCGTCGTCGATGCGCTGCTGGGCACGGGCTTCCGCGAGCCGGTGGAGGGGCGTTACGGCGAGTTGATTGAGGCGATCAATGGGCAGTTTCCCAGGGCCAAGGTTGTGGCGGTGGATATTCCGTCGGCGATGCAGGTGCGGGCGGATTTCACGGTGACGTTTGCGGCTCCGAAAGCGGAGATGGTGCTGGATACGCGCGCGGCCAATGCCGGGAAAGTGATTGTTGCGGATATTGGGATCCCGGCGGAATATCTGCAAGCGGATTTGGAGTTGTTGGAACCGGGGGATTTCGCTCCGCTATTTCAGCCGCGAAAGAGGGATGCAAACAAGGGCGATTACGGGCATGTGCTGGTGGTGGGAGGCGCGGCGGGAAAAACCGGGTCAGTGGCGATGTCGGGGTTAGCCGCGCTGCGGATGGGGGCGGGACTGGTGACGGTGGCGTGCGCGGATTCTTCGCACTTGGTGCCGGAGTTGATGACGCAGCCGCTCGATGCTGTCAGCCTGGAGCGCATGACTGTGCTCGCGATCGGGCCTGGGCTGGGGATGAATCGCGGACTAGTAGAGAGGCTGACTAGCGACGCGAAGATTCCGACGGTGATAGACGCGGATGGGCTGAACTCAATCGCAG
>JALYJH010000531.1 GCA_030775415.1 Acidobacteriota bacterium
TTCCCAGAAACGGGAAAAGGGTGGCATCCGGAAGGACACCACCCTCTTTTACCTATCGCGAACGAATATGCCCGGATTAGTAGCGATTGTTCCGGCGCTGTCCGCCAAAACCACCGCCGCCGCCCTTACCCCGTCCACCACCGCCGCCGCCGAAGCCGCCGCGGTCTTCTTTCGGACGCGCTTCGTTCACGTTCAACGCCCGGCCGTCCAGCTCCCTGCCGTTTAACTCGGCAATGGCCCGGTCGCCTTCCGCGTTGTTGCTCATTTCGACAAACCCGAAACCACGGGCCTGTCCTGTATCACGATCGGTTACCACGCTGACACGGTCAACGGTTCCGTATGCCTCAAACATCTGACGAATCGCATCTTCGGTTGCACCGAAGCTGAGATTCCCTACAAAAATATTTTTCATTTTTATTTCCCTCTGCAGTTGCAGAACAGCAAATCATGGGCAGGATCGGACATGGGCGGCAGGACCGGACAATGTTAAAGATGCCTAAATCAGCGAACTGACGAACTACGCCTTAACTGTAGCACGGTTTGAAACCGCGTCTAGCGGTGGTATCCCTGCGAGCTCAGGAGAGATCGTTCAGCCAGCGCAGCAGCGGATTTTGCGAAAACCCCACCGGATCCACATACCACCACACGGCTCCCATCATTACGATACCGATCACGCCCCCCGCCAAAGTTTTAGTCAGCATTGCTGAGCACCGCCCCTGCCGCGTAAAACCAGCGTAGATTACCGCTGCCACCCCAGCGCGGTCAATTGCTGTTCGAGGTAAGCCAGCCCGTCCGCCAGCGTCTTGCGATAGCGCTCTTCGCTGCACTTCTGCAAATCGGAAAGCACCCGCGTGCGATGCAGCAGCAAACTATCCAGCTTGCGTTGTAAATCGGCCTGCTCGCGAGTCAGCCTGGGCTTGGCTTCCCCCCGCTGGTGATTCGCGGATTCGATCTGCGCCTCGATCGACTTACTTTCCCATCCGCGTGCCACGCCCCATTATAACGGGTCTAGGATAGCGGCAGCGCTCCAGCGTCCAGTGCCGAAGCCTTAAAGCCGCCGCCAAACGCAAGTGCCGCGCACACCGGGCATTCGTCTCCCTCGATCCCGCCGACCCGCTTCCAGCTGTGCAGCCGCGTCACCACGCATCCGCATAATGTGTTCAATTCGCCGCCTGGCTGCTCCGCCCGGCACAGATGATGTTTCACTCCCGCGGTGACTAATTTCATGCAGCTCATAGCGCCTGATTACAAATAACATCCCCTTTGTAAAACGGTCAATCGCCGGAAAGTACTAAGGCCCGTGGCAGCTTCAGAGTGCGTCCGGCGCAGCCACCAAAAGAGGCGCGCCGGACGTTTGGCGAAGGCGGCCGGCCCTCAGATTGGCTCTGGGTGAAAAAAAGACGCCCGCAGCACAAATAATTCGCATTTGTAACCGTTCCACAATTACGGTATCTTTCTGAGAGAACGTATGAAAATTATTCTGTTTGTGCTTTCACTCGCCCTGCTGAACTCATGCACCAGTTCCACGCCAGCCCCCGGCGCCCCGCACGCCACGGTTTCGCTGCGCGACGGCACCACGCTCTCGGGCACCATCACCGCCAGTTCGCCAGCGCAAATCACGCTGCTCGGCGACGACAAAGCGTCCCACACCATCGCCATGACTCAAGTAGGCTCCATCACCTACGACCAGCCAGCCGCCCCGCTCGTCGATCCCGGCGCGACGCAGCCTCCCGCAAACCAGCCCGATGCCACGCATGCCGATCATTACCACCCGCCGCTCTCCGCGATTCAAACCAAAACCTTCACACTCCCCGCCGGCGCGCTGATCCCCGTTCGCTCCGAGGAAACTATCGACGCCGCCGTCGCCTCCCCGGGCCAAACCTACGCCGCCGAAGTCACCCGCAACATCACCGATGCCGACGGAGCCGTAGTGATCCCGCGCGGCTCGAACGCCCAGATCATCATCCGCTCCGCCTCGCGCGGGGGCCGCATTAAAGGCGCGTCGGACTTAGTGCTGGATCTGGATTCCGTTGCGGTCGAGGGCCGCCGCTATACGCTGGACACCCAGGACATGATCAAGAAAGGCCGCGACGGCGTCGGCAGGAACCGCCGCACGGCCGAGTTCACTGGCGGTGGCGCCGTCATCGGCTCAATCATCGGAGCCATCGCCGGCGGCGGCAAAGGCGCGGCCATCGGAGCCGCTTCCGGAGCAGGAGCGGGAGCCGGCACTCAAATCGTCACCAAAGGCGGGTCCATCCGCATCCCCGCCGAAACCATTCTCACCTTCCGGCTAGAATCCCCGCTGCAAATTGACGCCGCGAATTAACGAACGTATTAGAAAAATCCCTTGTAGAACAAACTGGCTCCCAGCAACGCCATCGCGCCCGAAAGCCCCATGCGCATCGGCTTCGCAGGCACCTTGCCCGCCAGATAAGCTCCGAAGACCGCTCCCGGCACCCCGCCCATCAGCAGTTCCCGCAACACCGCTCCATTTAAATTCCCCAGTGCCGCATTCACTCCGCCGCCGATCAAGGACACCACTAATCCGAAAACCAAATCCGTCCCCACC
>JALYJH010000532.1 GCA_030775415.1 Acidobacteriota bacterium
GCGACAGCACCTCCAGCGCAGAACTACTCTTACGATCAGGGTTACCCACAACAAACTTATCCACAACAGACTTACCCGCAGCAGAATAATCCGCCGCAGAATTACCCGCAACAGGGTCAAGAACAGGTTGGTCCTCCTCCCGGGGCGTTGCAACAGACGCAGCCTCAGGCGGCAGAGGGGGGTCCGGCGCAATATTATTTGATTGCTTTCACCGATCACACTATTCAGGCGGCAAACGCCTACAAAGTGGAGGGCGATCAGATTTACTGGCAGGATCGGGAAAATCGGGAGCATCACGCCCCGCTTTCCAAAGTGGATATCGCGTTCAGTCAGCAGATCAACCGTGACCGTAACGTAGATTTCCAGATTCCTTAGTCGGCTTACCTGGGAAGCCGCCGCGCACTTTCATAAGAGCGGCTTCCCGGCCTGCGCGGTTGCGACGCCTGCCCTGTAAGGTACAGAATAGTGGCGATGAACGTCTGCACAATCCTATTCATTCTTGTCGTAAGTGGAGTTTCGGCTCAGACTTCTAAGGAAGTCCAGCGCGCGCAGACGAAAGAGTTGCAGCAACTGATTGCCCGCGCCGGTGGGGGCGATGCCGCGGCGCAATACAATTTAGGCCTCCGCTACGAGACGGGCGCGCCGGGCGTGCCCAAAGATTTTGCCCAGGCGGCGCAGTGGGTCCGCAAAGCAGCGGAACAGGGACTCGGGCGGGCGCAATACACGCTTGGCTTGATGTACGCCAATGGACAGGGGGTTCCAAAGGACCCTGCCGAAGCAGCAAAATGGGTGGCGAAAGCGGCCGAAGATGGCGACCCAACGGCGCAGACGTCTATGGGGGTTATGTATGAATCCGGACAAGGTGTAAAGCAGGACGACGCCGAAGCTGCCAAGTGGTACGCGGCGGCCCTCGAAAGCTACCGTAAAGCAACAGCCGAAGGGGATGCATCGGCAGCCACTGCGCTGGGAAATATGTATGCGCGCGGCCAGGGAGTGACGGGCGACTACAGTGAAGCTGCGGGGTGGTGGCGCAAAGCGGCGGACACGGGATATGCAGGCGCCCAATACAACCTGGGACTAGCCTACGCGCAAGGGCGCGGCGTCCCGGAGGATCATGTGCAGGCGTATGTGTGGCTCAGCCTGGCGGCTGCGAGCGCGAGCGAGGGGCAGGAGCGGCGGGCTAAATCGCGCGACGACCTGGCCAGTAAATTGACCGCCGATCAACTCGCCGAAGGCAAGCGCCTGGTTACGGAATGGAAGCCGAAGGCGAAGACGCTGCCTACCGCTGAAGCAAAGTGACGTCGCAGCCGGCTTCGCGCCAGCAGCTAAAGTCGCTAGGCAGCGAATGCTACAGTGAGGTCGGTGAGAGTGGCCGCATTCATCCTCGCGATGTTCTGCTGTTTTTCGAGTGTGTCTCTGGCCGAGCCGGATCTGCAGCCGCCCTGCGGACGAGAGGTGGCGCCGATTTATCCGGACCTGGAACATTCCCCCGCCTTCAAAGTCTGGGATCGCGGTAGCAACAGCCGCGAATGGACGCCGCCGGGGTGCTTGGGATGGTCCGAACCGGGCTTTGTGACTCTGGTCACCACGGTCGCTCGTTTTCGACATTCCGGCGGGGTGAACGACTTGCTCGCCCGCGTTGGCGCGATTTCGCGCTTCACGGGAATTCGTTATTGGTCCACGACACGGCAGCGCTGGACGCCGCTGATTGTGAGCGCGTCGGCTCTCGCGGTCCCGGACGGCGGACAGCGCCGCCAGGACTTTTCCCTAGCCGAGCTGGCGCAGGGCAGCACTCTCTATTACCAGCAAAGCGACAACACCTCGGGCAAAGCCACATTCCAGCTGCGCATCGTGAGCGTTTCGCCGGACCGCCTGATTTTTGAGAGCGAGAATATTACTGCGATGCGTTATCTGCTGGTGCCTATTTTCCCGCCGCACCAATTCCAAACCGTCTATTTCCTGGAGCGCGAAACGCCTGAGGTCTGGCGCTATTACAGTGTGGGGCGGACGGGAAAAGACGCGAACGGGCTTGCGGCAGGGCACGATGCGTCCACCATCAATCGCGCGATGGCATTTTTTCGCTACTTAGTAGGAATCCCGACAGACCAAGAACCGCCGGCGGCGCGGTGATCTTAGTGGTGCGGATAAGAGGACTTGAACCTCCACTCCCTTGCGAGAACATGGACCTGAACCATGCGCGTCTGCCAATTCCGCCATATCCGCATATGTTGGTGGGCCTTTCTATTTTCTAACGCGCGCTGGCCGGTGTCAAATTTCGCCGACTATTTTGCCGTGCGCAGTTCCAGAATCAGGCGCATGACCAGACCCTCAATTTGCGTGGCAACGAGGCGGTAGTAATCTTCGCTTTGGCCGATGGGATCGGGCACTACCCAGTCGATCACCTGGGCGCCGGAGATCTTCAAAGGGCTTCCGCTCATGTTCAACACTACGTCAAACGGCTGGCCGCGCAGAGAGTCCACACTCTTCGGGAAGTGGTCGTCAGCATTGAGATTGCGTTCGGCCAGCGTTTTCCTGGTTAGTGAGGCGATGGAGGTGGCAGGGCTCACG
>JALYJH010000533.1 GCA_030775415.1 Acidobacteriota bacterium
AAGAAGTTGCTGCTCTCAATCGCGTTTATAGCGGTTGTTTGGCTCATAGCATGGTTGCTGGGGCGCGTTGCGAGCTTCTTTACGGGAGATCGTTGGCGAAAACTTGCATTCTGGTTTCGCCAAGGTGTTCACCTGCTCAGTGCCGCACTGGTTTTGGTGGGTCTCTGCTCGGTATGGTTCGATAATCCCGCGCGCCTGACGACGGCGTTTGGTTTGGTTACCGCGGGCCTTGCATTTGCGCTGCAGCGGGTAATCACAGCATTCGCCGCCTACATCGTCATTCTCCGCGGCAGTACATTTAGCGTCGGCGACCGGATTGTAATGGGTGGCGTACGGGGCGACGTCATTGAACTCGGATTTATTCAAACCACGATCATGGAAATGGGCCAGCCTCCATCGGTGCAAAGCGCAGATCCCGCTATGTGGGTTCAAGCGCGTCAGTATACGGGCCGAATTGTGACTCTGACAAATGACAAGCTCTTTGACATGCCGGTCTACAACTACACACGGGAGTTTCCCTTCTTATGGGAAGAAATCATGATCCCGATCCCCTATCAAACCGACCTCAAAAAGGCTGAGCGGATTCTCCTGGATGCCGTCACCAGGAACACTGTCAAAATCGCGGAAATCGGGGAAGAGAGTTTGGTGGAACTCGAGCGGCGGTATATCATTAAACGCAGCGATCTAGGGCCCAGAGCATTCATTCGCCTCACGGACAACTGGATTGAAATCACTGCCCGATTCATCGTGAGAGATCATGGCATTCGAGAACTCAAAGACGCAATCAGCCGCGAAGTTCTGAATGCTTTGAACGAAGCTGGAATGACCGTTGCGTCGGGAACGTATCAAATCGTCGGTATGCCACCGATTTCAGTGCATCTGAAGGATTCATCAGAATAAGGTGCCTAGCCATCACAAAGCGCCGTGCGTTTCGAGGCGGTCTAGCGAATCGAAAAAGGCAGTCGTTGGAACAGACTGACCTGACCGAAATTTTTTTGTACCACCAGGCGGCACGGTCTTGCCTGGCCGATCAGTACTTCAATGCCGCAACTTCCGCACCATCTGCTCCGGTGTGACGGTCTTCTTCGGTAAGTCCCCAGATTTTCTTTTCCGCCTTCCATTCTCAATCCGGACTGGCGTGCCAGGCGGTAGGCATCACGGCCCAGAAATCAGTTCACTATCCAGGGTCGCATTGTCGCTAATACTCCGATACCCCGATGCGCTAAGCCAAGCTAGCGTCGTATAATCGAGCAGTTGTGCATATAAAGCGAAAAGGTGCCGTTTGCACTATCGTTGCTACCAACTACCTCGCGCATGCCCGTTGTTTGATGGACTCCGTGGCGCGATTTCATCCGGAAGTCGCACGCTTTGTAATTCTTGTCGACAAAGTAGACAAAACTTTCGCTGGCGCTTGCGGACCCTTCGAAATTATACAGTCGGACGAGCTGGCTATCCCAAACACCAAGTGGTTTCATTTCAAGTACACTCTCCTTGAATTATGTACAGCGATCAAGCCATACGCAATTGATCATCTGTTTTCCAGGCTCGGCTTCGATTTCGTAATTTATCTTGATCCGGATATTCTCGTATGCGCTGGCCTCGACGCGCTGTTTGAACGTTTCAAGGATTGCTCGCTCCTCCTCACTCCGCATCTCACGCAGCCTCTCCACGAAAATCAAAACCCCTCCGAACTGGATATCCTGAGAAGCGGCGCCTACAATTTGGGATTCATCGGTGTGGCTCGCACAGACGAAGCCTTCGCATTTCTTCGCTGGTGGAGAGAGCGGCTGTACGACTTTTGCGTGATTGACCCAGCGCGAGGTTTGTTCGTGGATCAGCGTTGGATAGACTTCGCTCCGAGTTTTGTCTCACGCATTGGAATCGTGCGCGAACCTCAGTACAATGTGGCGTACTGGAACTTGAGCCAGCGGCCGATCTCATATTCAGGTCGTTCCTTCATGGTGAACGACCTCCCCTTATGCTTCTATCACTTCAGCGGTTTTGACCCAGACGATGCCGGCACTCTTTCCAAGTATCAGGTCAATCATTGTCTCGCACGCGCCGGGCCGCTGAGAGACCTGGTAGAACATTACAGGAAACTTCTTTTCGATTGCGGGTATCGCGAATGCCGAAACCAAACCTCTGTTTATCAACGCTTCGCTAATGGCGTGGAGATACCCGATATCGGACGTTCACTAATTTGGGAATGTCCCGGCATCGTCCAGAGGATTGAGGATCCTTTCTCCGAAGAAGGGTATCGAGAATTTGTTCGCGTATGGAGCAGTCCATTGCAGACTGCTCGCACTGGAATACCTCCGATCACTCGCATCGCGTATAAAATATACCGAACCAGTTCGGATGCTCAAGCCGCGATGCCAGATATCTTCAACGGGGATTACTCCGGATTCGTCACATGGTTGAGATCCGTTGGGGGGGCGCAATTCAACCTTCCGGACATCTTTTTAACACCATTCAACGACGGGACCAACATCGACATCGCTCCGACTGAATTTGATAAGCCCTCGGCGCATGGCGCTGGTAGAGACGAGGCATGCCCGGACGGTCC
>JALYJH010000534.1 GCA_030775415.1 Acidobacteriota bacterium
CAACCTGCGCCCAAGACGTACGCGGAGCTGGACAAGCCTTTCGAATCCATCGAGAGCGCGCACGAATTCGTGGCGCTGCTCGAGGAAAGCATTCAAGAGGCTATGGGTGACGTGCGGGAACATTTACAGGACGCCGAGTCATCCGCCGACGAGCGGCAGGTGCACGCGCTGAATCTCGCGTTGTACAAGCTGACGCAATTGGCCGGGCAGATGCATAAGAGCCGGCGCGCGTTGAACGATCTGCGCAGCATTCGCCGGTTATTGTTTATGGAACGCGGCGACTGACGTAAAATCAATTTTTTTGCAGCAAAGGGCGGAGGTCGCGAACACTCTTTAGATTTTCTAAATCGAGAATGCGTTCGATCAGTTTCGCGGTGGGGGCGGCGCCGAGGACGGGCGCCATTAGCTCGCGGGCTTTGGCGGCAACTTCGTCGCGGGTCATGGGATTCTCGGCGGTGCCGCGGACGGCTTCCACGCGGTCCGTCAGAATCTGGCCATCGCTGAGCGTCACCTCAACGATGGCTACGCGCTTCGGCATCAGGCGTTCGAGCGCTTCATCGCGAACCAGGTTTACTTTGGCGCGCTGGGCGAGAACGGCGGGATCTTTCATGCGGGCCAGGTCGTGCGCGGTTTTGAACGTTACATTTTTATCGATAACCATGACGGCGATCAGGTGCTGAAGGCAGATATCGGGAATAGCGCGGTTATCGACAATGGCGGCTTCGGCGGCGGCTACGCGCACGGTGAATTGCTTCACTTGCTGGGGGGCGAAAGGCGTGCGCTTCAGGATGTTTTCCAGAGCGTCGAGCGGGGCTTGGATGGGGGCACCGACGGTCCACTTTTTGAAGTTCGTGCGGGTGACTTCGTAGCGTTCGCCTAGTTTTTCGATCAGCAGGTCAGCGCTGTTTTTGGGAATGAAGGCGTCGAGGAAATTGTCGGCTCCGGAAAGGATGTCGTCGACCCCGGTGCCGCCGGCCTGGACCAGGAGCGCGGAGGTGACGCCGTTACGGGCGGGCATGCCGCCGAAGTCGAAGGATTTTTCGATGTGATCGGTGTCGCGCTGCCAGGAGGCGAGGCCGCCGGCTTGCTGCGCGGTATAGGAAAGCATCCAGCGCATTTGCTGCGCCGTGAGTCCCGCGGCGCAGGCGGCGGCTGCGGCGGATCCGAAAGTTCCGGAAATGGCGTGGGTGCTGCGGTGCGTGTCGACCATATATTGCAGTTTTCCAAGCGTGATGGTGACGCGCGGGCCGATGTCATAGCCGAGCGCGACGGCGCGCAGGAAGCGGTTGCCATCATTATTAAACTGCTCGCCGACCGCTAGCGCGGAGGGCACGACGGAGGCGCCGGGATGGGATTGCGAGGGGGGATGCGTGTCGTCGGTCTCATCGGAGTGCGCGAGCATGCCGTTGCACAGGGCGGCTTCAATGGCTCCGCAAAGGACGCTGGAGGCAACGACGGTTGCGATGCGATCGCCTTTATAGTTGCGGGCGAACTGGATGGCGAATTTTCCGGGCGGGAGTTCGGAACCGGAAACCATGGCGGCAATGGTGTCGAGAATTACGTGCTTGGTTTTCTCGAGGACGGAGGCGGGGAGCGGGCGGCGCGCGGCTTCCGCCATGTAAGTGCTGAGGGTGGTCATCAGCGGGCTGGCGGCGAGTTCGGCGGCGGCGAGGCGGCGTGAGGCGAACGCTGCCGCGGCGGCGGATTGCAACAGGTGGCGGCGGGTCATCATACGGGGACCTCCTACTTCACAATTTCGGTGCGCTTAATATAATCCATTTTCGGGAAGCGCGGTTCGAGATAGGCATTGGCGCCATTTTCGACGCGGTTGGGATCGATGAATTTGCCTTCGGGCCGCATTTCACCATAGCCGGAATAAAGCTTGTCGACCACATCCATGCCGGAGACGACTTTGGCGAAGGGCGTGAAGTTTTGCGCGTCGAGGGCGGGGTTGTCGGCGAGGTTGATGAAGATTTCGGTGGCGCGGGTGTTGGGCTCGGATTGGGCGAAGGCCAAAGTGCCGCGGAGATTCTTTTGCAGGGGCGGATCGTCGAGGATGAAGTATTTTCGCCAGCGGTCGTGGACATCGTAATCTTTGTGGACGCCGAATTGGGCGACGAAGCCGGGGACGACGCGGAAGAAGCGGCCTTCGTTGAAATAATGCATGCGGAGGAGTTCGTGGAAGCGATCGACGCCGCGCGGAGCCCAGGATTTGATCGCTCCGACGGTGAAATCGCCTTGCGTGGTTTCGAACTTGACGCGGAAAACATCGGGGACGAGGACGGTTTCGTCTTTCTGGCATGCGGATAGAAAGAGCGCGAAGACGGCAACGACGAAGACACGCATCCCCGACAATTATCGCTTAGTCGAAAGACACTTCTGCTGAGATAGGCTGTAGAACTCGAAATCGTCTCGCGGTGGGCTGCTTTTGAAGGCAACCCACCGGAGTGGTGAAGGTCATGGACGGCTTGCTGGTCTTTGAAAAGTGACTGAATGAACCAGTTTTCTGCTCTCTCCCATTTCCTCCCGCGGCAACTTTTAACGATCACCAGAGAATCGATTCTC
>JALYJH010000535.1 GCA_030775415.1 Acidobacteriota bacterium
GTGAGGGTCGCGGGGTCCAGGTCGCGGGCGGTGGATTCGGCTTTTTCAAATGCAGCGTCGATGGCGGCGAGCAGCATTTCACGCGTTGCTCCGGGTTCCTTTTCGGCCTTGGCCTCCGATATTTCGGCTGGGGAAAGTTGCGCGCCGGTGACGTAGGTCATGAGGCGGGCGGTGGAGCCGGCGATGTGGCGCAGGTGGAAGCCTACGGATCCGAAGCCATGCGGCGTGGCCCAGATTTGTTCCGTGGTGAGGCCAGCGGTGTGGCGGGCCAGGTCCTCGCGGGCCATCTGGAAGGAATAGAGTAAGGGCGCGATGAAGGGATCGACGCCGGGAAGGGGGCCGCGCAGCCAGGGCTCTTCTTGTGGGGCCTGCATAACTTTTATTATTACGCGGGTTGAAAGAGCAGTAGATCCAAGCTGAAGGTGACGCGCATGGCGGTCGCGGGCTGTTTTTGGCGGGGGCGATAGATGGAGTGCAGGACGTCTTCGACGGCGGCGGCGGTGAGATCGGCGGTGGTGGTGGCGCGGCGATGGTCCGTGAGCTTGAAATGGGGCGCGAAGGTTTCTATGGTGCGAGGCGCACGGTCGCGGCTGGGGCCACGTAACTCAATCAGGTCATCGGGCGCCGGGAGGGCTACGAGCAGGCGGCCGTCGTCACGGACCACGCGGCGGAATTCGGGGGCGTTCATGCGGGCGGTGATGGACATCACTAGGGAGAAGGAGCGGCCGGCATAGGGGAGGAAGCGGTCGGCGTTGGCGACGATCCATTCGCAATCGGGGTAGCGGCGGGCGGCGGCGTCGATAGCGGGGATGGAGATATCCACGCCATGAGCAGAGAACCCGGAGCGGCAGGCCAGCGTGCCCAGGTAGAAACCGTCGCCGCAGCCAGCGTCGAGGACGGTGTCGCTGGGGGAGGGAGCCAGGAAATCCGCGATGGCGTCGAGCAGGGGAGCGGTGACGCCTAAATCGTGAAGGCGGCGGCGGGATTGGATGGCGGCGGGGGTATCTCCGGGGCGTTTGGAGCGGCGGTCCTGCGGTTGCAGGAGGTTGAGGTAGCCGCTGCGAGCAACGTCGAAGGAATGGGAGTTGGCACAGAACAACCTTTGCGGTGCGCGAGCGAGGGGCTGATGGCAGTCGCGTACGGGGCAGAGGAGCATTTGTCGAGTGTAACCCGACCTTTCCTAAGAGAAATTTGTGGGATTTGTGGGACTCGTGTTTGTGACGCTCTTTGTGTTCTTATTGCTGCTGGCGCAGAGCCGCGCGGAGTATGTCGGCGGGACGGTGCCGGCGTTGGCTAGCGGGTCTGGCGGGTCTGTGGAATTGTCGGACACTCGCTATTTTGCGTTTTACGCACGGAGCAAGCAGGTTCGAGTGCCTTACGAGCATATCAATTTGCTGGAGTATGGGCAGAAGGTGGACCGGCGGCTGTTGATGGCGGCGGTGATCTCGCCGATGTTTTTGCTGGCTAAATCGCGAAAGCATTTTTTGACGGTGGGGTACACCGACGAGGATGGCCGGCAGCAGGCTATGGTGTTCCGGGTGGATAAGAATGGGATTCGCGCGATGTTGGTTGGCCTGGAGGCGCGGACGGGTTTGAAAGTGGAATATCAAGACCCGGAGGCTCGCAAGGCAGGAAAGGGATAGAGCATGATCGAGTGGCTTTTTGCGGTGCTGCTGGCGCAGGCGCCGGAGGACGTAGTGGCGCAGATGGGCGGTGTTAAGCGGGTTTTCGTCGACCGGCTGACGGGCGGGGAGACGGCGGCACAGATGCGCGATCTGATCATCAGCAGCTTGCAGGGGTCGAAGTTATTTGTGGTGACGGAGAATGCGGATCGCGCGGACGCGTTTCTGCGGGGGGCGGCGGAGGATCTGGTCTACACGGACAACTTTCAATCGTCGGAGGGGGTGAATGCTCATGTGGGGGAATCGGACAAGAGCTCCAGCAGTAGTGGCACGCGGTTCAACGGAGGCGGGGGGAGCGTTAGCCGCAGTGTGGCGCGATCTCTAAGCGCGGGGGTGGGGGAGAACGAGTCGACCAACATTCATGAGCGGAAGCATGAGGCGATGGCTACTGTGCGGTTGGTGAATAAGGACGGGGACGTGATGTGGTCCACTACGCAGGAGAGCAATGGGGCTAAGTTCAAGGGGGCTAGCGCGGACGTGGCGGATAAAATTACGCGGCAGTTAACGGCGGATTTGGACAGACTGCGGAAAAAATAGGGACGGAGCCTGATTTGTTGACAGACTGCGAAAAAAAATAGGGACGGAGCCTGATTTGTTGGCGGGGCACGGGCGAAATCAGGCTCCGTCCCTATTTTTTTGGCGGGTTAGGAGTTGGAGCAAATTCTGGGAGAACGCGGAGCGGGCTAAAACCATGTCGCAGCCGGCTTCTTGCGCTGCCTGCTTTAGGTCGCCTTGGACGTGGGATACGTAACCTATTAGCTGGATTTTGGCCAGGGTGGGATCTGCCTTCATCGTGCGGATTAGTTCCACGGGCTGCACGGTTTCGAAGTTCAAGTCTAAAATGATCAGAGATGCGGCTGGGGCCTGATCTATCGCGTCGCGC
>JALYJH010000536.1 GCA_030775415.1 Acidobacteriota bacterium
AGCGCAGACTTCGAGCGGGCAGGCAGGAAGTCCGCTGTTCACTTATAACGCGGCGAGCCCGGCTGATGTCGCACAGACACTGGCGCTCGATCCGAATATTACGGCTGCTACCCTGGCGCCGGCTAGTCCGGGACCCCCGGCGGTCTCGAACGGCGCCGCCGAGCAATTGGCGGGGCTGGGCAATTCCACCGCTTCGGCCGACCAAATTTCCGGACAAACCATTCTCCAGTACTTGAGCAACATGGCAACCCAGGCGGGGCAGAACGCTTCCGATGCCCAAACGGGCAGCAATCTGCATGCGCAGCTACTCACGCAATCGCGGACTCTGCAAACCCAGGTGTCGGGAATTTCGCTCGACGCGGAAGCGGCACAAGTACTGCAATTGCAGCAAGGGTATCAGGCGGCTGGCAAAATGGTCAGCGTGATCAACACGCTGTCCGATGCGCTGCTCAACATGTTCTAAGCCCAGAAAGAGACCATCCCATGATTCAAAACTCAGGCGCGGTCAGTCAGCAATTCTTGACGAATTTAAATTTGCTGCAACAGCAGATGGCACAAACCCAGCAACAAATTTCCTCGGGCAGCAAGATCAGCCAGGCGTCGGACGCGCCGAATGCGGTGGGCGACGTTTTGCAACTTGAATCAGACCTGGGGCGCGTGAATCAGGTGACCAGCAATTTGAACCTGGTTTCGGGCCAAGTTAACAGTGCGGAGTCCGCGCTCGAAACCGCCACCAGCTTGCTGGATCAGGTGTCGAGCATCGCGTCTCAAGGCGCTAGCACGACGACGTCGGCGGCCAGCCGCACCAGCTTTTCACAGCAGGTCGGGCAGATCCTCACCTCGCTGGTAAGTGTCAGCCAGACGCAATTCAATGGCTCTTATGTTTTCGGCGGCGACCAAGGGACTTCAGCTTCCTACCAAGTGGATCTCAGTAATTCGAATGGAGTGGACCGTCTGGTGACCACGCAATCGACAGCTCTGATCCAGGATGCGTCCGGAATTACTTTTGCGGTTTCAAAAACGGCGCAAGATATCTTCGACAACCGCAACTCAGACGACAGCGTGGCCAGCAATAACATCTTCGCCGCGGTGAATAGTTTGCGCGTCGCGTTGGCCAACAACGATACCGCTGGAATCAACACGGCCATCACTTCGCTCAAGACCGCGCAAGACTATCTCTCGCAGCAACTGGCGTTCTACGGCGGTGTGCAGAACCAGATTTCGAACGCCCAGGACGTAGCGCAGAAATTCCAACTGCAGGATCAGACGGCACTGAGTAGCGAAAAGGATACTGATGTAGCCGCGGCAAGCGTCGCGTTGACGCAGGAGCAGACCAACTACCAGGCCGCCATTCAGGCCGAGTCGGCGATGCCTAAAGGCAGTTTATTTGACTACCTGACTTCCGGGAGTTGACCCGGACGCGGCGTCTTCAGCGCCAGCGGCGAAGCCATATAGCGATTTTGAATCACGATGTCCACGCGCCGGTTACGGGCGCGGCCTTCCGCGGTGTCGTTGGAGGTTTGCGGCGCGGTGTCGGCGAACCCTACAATCGCCACACGCTGCCGATCTACATTGAAGTGCGTCGCCATTACTTCCATCATCGAAATACTACGCGCCGCCGATAACTCCCAATTGCTGCGGAATCGCGCGGTGTGGATGGGAACAGAATCGGTATGGCCCTCGATGCGCAAGGGGTTCGATAAGGCGTTCAGTGCATCGGCCACTTTTTCGAGAATCGGATAAGTGGAAGGATCGATGGCATCCGTGCCAGACGGGAAAAAGGCGGTCTGTTTCAAGCTGACTACCAGACCGCGTGGCTCCAGGTTGACCTCGACGGAACCGGTCTTGATCTCGCTGGCCAAGTCGGTTGTCAATTTTTTCATCGAAGGCGTCAGCTCTATGATATTTTCCGGCGGGGGCTCGTAGGCCGATTTCTGCGCGCCGCCGGGCCCTTTCATTTGCGCGTTGCCTTGGCCTTTATCGTCAACCGTGCCCCCGAGAATCGTGGCTACGGCCGGATGAACGCCTAGCGTTTTACCATCCGCCAGAGCCTTTTCAACGGCTTCTGAAATTTGTTTGGCGCGGGATTTATCGGTTTGCGAGGATGCGAACATCACCACGAAAAACGCAAATAGAAGTGTGATGAAGTCGGCGTAGGATACGAGCCAACGCTCATGGTTTTCGTGAGCCGCCTCTTTTTTTCGCCTGGCCATGGAGCTTTAACCGGCTGCCACGGTCTGGCCGGCCTGGGCCGCGGCGGAGCCAGCCTTGGTTTTCTTAGCGCCGTCCTCTCCATGCAGAAAAGCTTCGAGTTTCACGCGAATCAATTTCGGGTTCATGCCCTCGACGATGCTGATCACGCCTTCGAGCATCAATTCCTTAGCAGAGACATCGTTATGTATCCTCGCCTTAATCTTGCTGGCGGCGGGGAGGAAAAACAGATTGGCCACCGCCACGCCGTATACCGTGGCGACGAAGGCCACGGCAATACCACGGCCCACTTCTTCGATGTTTTCCAGATGTTTCATTACTTGAATCAGACCCATGACTGCGCCGAT
>JALYJH010000537.1 GCA_030775415.1 Acidobacteriota bacterium
GGTCAAGCTGTAGAACTTCGTGAGGAAGTCCACTTGCCGTTGCAGGACTTCGGCGGCGATGGGCGGAGTGAGCGAGTTGCCGCGAGGGCCGGGACCTTGGGCGCTCAAAACGGCCACCACAACCAGGGGGAGGGCCAGTAAGCGAGCTTTCATCGTAGAGAACTCCTTTTCACTTCTTGGACGGGAAAAGCCGGCGAATGGGTTACGCAATGACGCTAACCGCTGCTGGAGGGGCGGAATTTGGTGAGGGTTTTCACTTTTTCCATCCAGTTGTAGACGATGGGGCAATAAGTGGCGCGGTCCACCAGTTCCCACATGCGGCTTTCGAGCGATCCGGAGCCTTTGAGCAAATGCGGGAAGCGCTCGCAATTGCCCGGGCGGGCTTCGTAGACGGTGCATTCGTTGCCTTGCAGGAACTCGCAGCCTTGGGCGCTCCTGCGGAGAATGAGGACGCCGTCGTCGTCCTTAGCTGTGTGCTTGTCGAGGAAGGCCTTTTCAGAGAGGCCCAGCAAATGGGCTAGCTTTTGGATGTCGCGTTCGACTATGGCTACGTCCGTGACACGGCAACATTCGGCGCACTGACGGCAGTCAATGGCGGCGGTGACTTCTTCAGCGGCTTTGCGGAACTGGCGTTCGACGAAAACGCGCGACTTCATATATTTGCGGAAGCGCCCGTTTTCGTCGCGCTTCTTTTCGCCGAGGCGCTTGATCTGCACGAGGTCAGTAATCACTCTCTTCCAGGTTACAATCACAGCGTGCCTGACCGTTTATATTTTTCTTGCAGCCTGCGCGAAACCGGGGAAGCGCACATGCTGCAGCAGTTCGGGAAGCTGCTAGGGGTGTTTCCGTTTTCGAAGCTGGCCAAGCGGGGTCCGGCGATGCGCATTTACGCGATCGAACTGGCAGAGCCTCCGGTATTCGAACGGGAATTTTCGGTGGGAACGGAAGCCGATGTCATGGTGGAGGCCATGCGCGAGTTTCTACATGCCGATTGTGCCTGCGAAATCGACACCTTTTGGGATCTGTGGCAGTACGAGGGCGAGTGGAAGCTCCGGCCGGCTCCGCTGACGTTGGCCTGCTACGGTCCGGAGTTCCAGAGCGAGCATGGCGATCATCTGCGTATCGAATTCGGTCTGGACGCGCTGTTCCTGCCCATACCAGGGATCGAGGGAAGCCTGCGGATGGGGCAATCCAATTTGCGGAGCTTGCTGCATTTGGTGAAGGACCTGGAAGGCGCTCTGGACATGGAAAGCCGGCAAGTCTGGTCTGAGAGCGGGGCCAACTTCGCGGAGGTTTTGCGCATGGCGCTGGGCACATATAACGTGAACTAACCTTAACCATGTGAAACAACTTTAATGGTTTAGATACAACAATATGCGAAACAAAATGGGGTTCTTGCGCATATATTAGATCAAGGAGTTTTCAACATGAAAAGATTTGGTATTTTTGCATTGGCCCTGACCTTCCTGACCGGCGCCGCGACTGTTAGCTTCGCCCAGGACACCACCACCAAGAAAGAAAAGAAAAAGAAGAAAAAGAAGGCCGATACTACCGACACCACAAAGAAGTAGCCGGACTCATTTCGGGCGGGTCGTCACGGCCCGCCCAGTTCTTACTCCTGCCCAATTTCGTAGCGGATTCCTGCCAGCTGTTCTGATTTCTCCCACAGTTTTTTTGCGACGGTGTTGTCTCGCGCCTCCTCGGAGGGCATCGCGAGGCGGCTCTGATTGAAATATTGTCCGGTGGTTTGCGCCAGTTCGGGCGATGTGGCCAGGTAAACGAAGGCTTGGGCGCTTATTTCGGGGGAAATGCCTTGTCTTGCGAGGTAGCTGGCGGAAGATGGGTTTCCACCTTTGCCGTTGCGGGGCTGGGCGAAGCGGCTGGCCACCACGCCGGGATGGAGGCAGTTGACGGTGACGCCACTGCCCGCCAAGCGCCGGGTTAATTCGCGCGTGAACAGGACATTGGCGAGTTTGGATTTCCCGTAGGCGCCATAGGCGCTATAGCGTTTTTCGGATTGAAGATCGGCGAGGTCGAGGTGTGCGCCGCGATGGACTTCGGAAGCCGTGTTGATAATTCGGGTGGGGGCTGAAAAGAGCAGGCGCGGGAGTAACGCGTGGGTGAGTACAAAATACGCCAAGTGATTGGTGGCAAAGGTTAGCTCTAAGCCGTCGGGGGTGAGTTGGCGTTCGGCCGACATCACTCCGGCGTTGTTGATCAGGATGTCAATGCGTGGTTCGGAGGCGGCGATTTCCTGGGCGCTGCGCTTAGTCTCGGTGAGGCTCGAAAGGTCGGCGATGTGCGCGGTGTGGTTTATTCCGGAGGGAAGGCGCTTCAGCAGGGCTTCGGCTCGCCGCGGGTCCCTGGCCACCAAAACAAGGCGCGCGCCGAGTGCGGCAAGTTTCGGCGCCGAGGCTTCGCCGATTCCCGACGTGCCTCCGGTGAGGACCACGACTTTCCCTTGGAGGAGATCCATTCTTTTGATGGTACTCTCAGGCGAAGAATAGGCTCTGGGGATGCGGGCACGATCCCGTTTGGGCTAGGAACTGCTGCTGCC
>JALYJH010000538.1:0-1494 GCA_030775415.1 Acidobacteriota bacterium
CTGCGCAGCTTTAGGCAGGACCAAGGGCGTGGCATCCGGGGCTGCGGCGCCATTGCGCTGCGCGTGCACTCCCGTGTTGACCAATGTACCGATCACGATGCCAATCGACAGGGTAAACAACAGCAGCGTCATCGACAGCAGTTTCTGCTGGCGCATCTTGTCAAGCAGTTTCATGATTCCTACCTCACGTCAGGCAGACGCCTTCGATTCTTATTATACGTATTTATCCAGTCAAAGCTACTTAACAAAGCTACTCAACAAGCAGACGAAATCTGACCCAAAGGGTTACTGGTTCGTCAATAATACGCAGACGGTCAACAGGATTCGCCGCAGTGCCAGATCGCGCCCGTCGGGCAGGTACCACTCGGCGGGAGTATGAGCGCCGCCGCCTTGTCCGCCGGCTCCAATGGACGCCGCTTGCAAGCCGAGGGACAGCGGGATATTGGCATCCGTCGAAGAACAATCCAAACGGCTGCGGATTCCTAAATGAGTATCGGCAGCGCGCACCGCTTCCAGCATAGGGGAGTCCGGGGCGAGTTCGCCGCTGGGGCGAGAGCCGATGTCCTTGATACGGGCAGTGACCCGCGGTCCGCTGCCGCGGGCGTTCTCGGCATCGACTGCCTGATCGACCGCCTGTGCCAGCAGCGCCGCCATTTTTTCGATGCGCTCGATACTTTCCGAGCGCAGGTCGATCTTGGCGCGCGCTTCGGTGGGGATGGAATTGATACTCGATCCGCCTTCGAAAATTCCAAAATTGAAGCTGCTGCGGGGGCCCGCTGCATCGGCACGGCCGGCCTGGGCGAGCGATCCTGCCTGTGTCGTGAAGGAGGCGACGGCCCGGCTCAGCGCATGCACGGGATTGCCATGGAGGGAATCCCGCCAACTATGGCCGCCGGGTCCATTGACGGTGATTTCGAAGCGCTGGCTGGCGAGCGCGCGGGACGTAATGTGATCGATGCCGGGGCCGTCAAGCACCAGGAACGCGGCGGGTTGGGTGGCTCCGGCGCGGCAGAAATAACGCATCCCGCTAAGATTGCCCTCGCCCTCCTCGCCGACGTTCGCCACCAGCATGGGAGCGGCCACCGATCCATTGAGCGGGCAGGAGACCTTCCAGGCGGCGGCCAGCGCCAGCAATGCGGCGAGACCCGGACCGTTATCGGCAACTCCTGGTCCAGCGATGCGGCCGTCTCCCAAAAGCTTAATGTCTTCGGGGGTGCGCGGGGCAAGAACCGTATCGAGATGAGCGGTTACGGCTACTGCTGGCGCCGCGGGAGCGCCGGGGAGCGTGGCGACCACATTGCCGGCGCGGTCCAGGCGGGCCTCCCATCCTAATGTTTGAAACTGTTGAGCCATCCAAGCCGCGCGTTTCTCTTCGAAAAAAGTGGGGGCGGGAATTCGGCACAACTTCAGGTGCTGTTCATTGATCCAGTTACGCTCGCGCCGGAACCATTCGAGACAGTTTCGCCCGGCGGTGGACGCTGCAAAATCGATAAC
>JALYJH010000538.1:1504-2554 GCA_030775415.1 Acidobacteriota bacterium
TAACCGAGCGGACCAGTTGTGGCAAGCTTCAGTTTACCGCAGGGACTAAAAAGCCCAGTTAAATTTTCGTTTCAGGGTAGCGGCTGCGCATCCAGGCCACGAAAGAGTCGGGAACGGTCATGGTGGAGAGGCGGCCCTGGCGAACGAGTGCCCAGTCGCTAAACTTCTGAGATTGCTTTATTTCCGCCAGTGTCGTCGGCGGGATAAGACGAGCGGCAAACTCCAGATCTACGACGGCGGATTTGGGGTTCCTGGGGTCTGGGCGGCCAGCGGTTAATACGTTTGCCAGGCCTACAACAGCGGCGCCGCCGCCACTGGCATAAATGAAAACGCGGTCCCCTGGCCGCATCGCGCCAATGGCTTTGACCGCCTGGGGGTTCGTCACGCCATCCCAAGTTGTACGCTTTTCCCGTTCCAGATCCTCTAACGAATATGTTTCCGGGTCAGTTTTTGCCAGGAAATAGCTCATGGACGCCTTTCTTCACTTGTGATCTAGACCCATCGGACTAGTACGCCGATAACTGATTGTCTACTTAAAAAAGCAGTTTGATCAAGATACAATGTAACCAAGCACTACGCCTGTAGGTTAGGCGATGTCTCGGAAGGAGTTCGTTAACGTGGTGCGAAACGTAGTTTCAGCGGTACTCACTTTGCTATGCGGGCTGGTAGTCTCTAGCCCGGGAATGGCGCAGAACCCAGCACCGCCCCCTTCGAGCCGCAGCGACGCTGCATCGACGGCGCCACTCAAATCCGACAGCGGCGCGGCGGCGGTGGATCCCAAAACCTACGTGATTGGCGCGCAGGACATTTTGATGATCAAAGTCTGGCGCGAGATGGATTTCACAGGCCCTTATACTGTCCGGCCGGACGGCAAGATCAGTATGCCGCTGGTGGGTGATATACAGGCCAGCGGACTGACGCCAGAGCGCCTGGGCGAGCAACTGAAGCAGGCGCTTTCGAGCTTCATTAACAGCCCGGATGTGAGCGTCAGCCTGCAAGCGGTAGGCAGCAAAAAGTTTTATATTACCGGCGAAGTGAGCCGCCCTGGTG
>JALYJH010000539.1 GCA_030775415.1 Acidobacteriota bacterium
CCCCAATGATCTTCCCCGCAAACCCCGCCTGCCGTAGCGCCAGTGCGAAGGACCCGCCGATCAATCCCACCCCCGCGACGGTAACCACGCGCCACTCCCGGTTCACTCCGCTTTTCCCCGCCGCTCTTCCAGATATACTTGCTGAATCATCCGCATTTCCCGCATAATTACTTCGAATATGTGGCGAAATGCTTCGTCGCTCACCGGACCCCCATTGCCGCTCGTGACCTTGCGCACCACGTCTTCCTCGCGTGCCGCCTCATAAACCGGCATCGCCAGCGCTTCTTTGGCACGCACCACATCGGCGACAATTCCCGCGCGCCGATTCAGCAATTCGCGCAGCTCCAGATCGAGCATATCGATTTTGCGCCGGCATTCCGCCAGCAACTCTCGCGCTTCCCCCTGTGTCATTGGTCCATGCCCTGCCGCAGCGACCGCGCGAACGCCTCGATCTCAGCGTCGCTAGCCCCTTTTTCCAATAACCGCACAAACGCGCTCCCCACCACCACGCCGTCCGCGATCTTCGCCACCGCGCCCGCCTGCTCCGGAGTCGAAATGCCGAACCCCGCCGCCAGCGGCAGCTTCGTCGCCCAGCGCATCGACGCCACTAGCGGCCCCAGCGCATCCGGCAGCGCCGCCCGCTCGCCCGTTACTCCCGTTCGTGAAACCAGGTACACAAACCCCGTCGAATATTGTGCCACCAGCTTCAACCGCTCCGCCGTGCTGGTCGGAGCCGCTAGAAACACCGTGTCCAGCCCCGCCCCCCGCATCGATTTCACGTAAGGCTCGGCCTCCTCCACGCTTAAATCCGTCAGCAGGCACCCGTCAATCCCCGCGGCTTTCGCATCCGCGCCCAGCTTCTCAAACCCATAGCGCATCGCCGGATTCAAATAGGTGAACAACAACAGCGGAATTTGCGAAGTCTCCCGGATGGTCCGCGCAATCTCTAGAACTTTATGCAGCGTGGTGCCCGCCTTCAGAGCCCGCTCCGCCCCCGCCTGAATCACCGGACCGTCCGCGATGGGATCCGAAAAAGGAACACCCAGCTCGATCAAATCCACCCCGCCGCGCTCCAGCGCCGCGACAATCTGCGGCGTCCTCTCCGGCGCGGGATCCCCGGCAGTCACATAAGCGATCAGCGCCGCGCGCCGCTGGGCCTTCAGCGCCGCAAACAACGGCTCAATTCGCGTCGGCATCAAGCTCTGCCCGATTGTCATCCAATTCTGGAAGATTTTCTCTGTAGATGTCAGTGTCTTTATCCCCGCGCCCCGACAGATTCACGATAAAAATCTGCCCTTTCGCCGCCGCTGCCCTCTTCAGCACCTCCGCCACCGCATGCGCCGATTCCAACGCCGGAATAATCCCCTCCGTCCGCGCCAGTTCGAGCGCCGCCGCCAGCGCCTCCGCATCGCTTGCCGACGTATATTCGCCCCGCTTCCGGTCGTAGAGCCAGGCGTGCTCCGGCCCCACCGTCGGATAATCCAGCCCCGCCGAAACCGAATGCGTCAGCGCCACCTGCCCATCCGCATCCTGCAACAAATAACTGTGCGTCCCATGCAGCACTCCTGGTGACCCGCCCGAGAACCGCGCCGCATGCTGGCCGAGCACCCCGCTCCGCCCCCCCGCCTCCACCCCAATCAACTTCACCCCTTCATCGCCTATAAACGCGTGAAACAGCCCAATCGCGTTGCTCCCGCCGCCCACGCAAGCCACCGCCGCATCCGGCAGGCGCCCCTCGCGCTCCAGAATCTGCGCCCGCGCCTCAATCCCAATCACCCGGTGAAAATCCCGCACCATCACCGGATAAGGATGAGCCCCCAAAGCCGACCCCAACAAATAATAAGTGTCGTGAACGTTCGTAACCCAATCCCGCATCGCCTCGCTGATTGCATCCTTCAGCGTCTGGCTGCCGTTCGCGACACCCACCACCTTCGCCCCCATCAACCGCATGCGAAACACATTGGGCCGCTGCCGCCGCATATCTTCGACGCCCATATAGACGATGCATTCCAGCCCAAACAACGCGCACACAGCAGCCGTAGCCACCCCATGCTGCCCCGCCCCCGTCTCCGCGATAATCCGCTTCTTCCCCATCCGCCGCGCGAGCAAAGCCTGCCCAATGCAGTTGTTGATCTTGTGCGCCCCCGTGTGCAGCAGGTCTTCCCGCTTCAGATAAATCTTCGCGCCCCCCAGCCTCTCGCTGAGCCGCTTGGCATAGTACAGCGGCGTTGGGCGCCCCGCATAATGATGCAGCAGATCCGCCAGTTCCCTCTGAAACGCCGGATCGTCCGCCGCCTCGCGGTAAGCCCGCTCCAGTTCTTCCAGCGGCGCCATCAGGACCTCCGGGACGAACCGCCCGCCGTAAGGCCCGAAATGCCCAGTCGCGTCCGGCTGCGACGTTACCATGTTGCCTCCCGCGCAGCCTTCACGAAGGCCCGCACCTTATCGTGATCCTTAACCCCCGGCGCCGTTTCTAGTTTCGAGCTGGCATCCACTCCCCAAGGCTCAGCCATGCGAATGGCCTCGGCAACATTCGACGCGTCGAGCCCTCCTG
>JALYJH010000540.1 GCA_030775415.1 Acidobacteriota bacterium
CTTTTTTGTCTGTCGGGAGTTCGAATTCACGCGTCTAGCTGTATCGACCTGCTGACGGTTCTCCGACCCTGAAATATTGGCTCCCCGGGAGAGATTCGAACTCCCGACCAACGGATTAACAGGCTGTGCGCTTTTTCGACTATTTTGGCCATTTGAACAATTTTTCGCCCAAGCTACCGGACAGGTTTTATCACGGTTCGCCGGATGTACGTCGCCAGCATTTGGGCGCTGTGTCCGAGTACGTTGTGGCTCGCATCGCTCGCCGCCTTCGGCCGCAACTCGCGGAACCGAAACCCGGGGTCTAGCCGGCGCATGGCGCTCTGTAAGCCATCCATGCTGTAGGGCTTGCCCTTCTCCCCCACGAACACTTCGTCCCGCCGAGATCGAGCCAGCGCGCGATCCACGAAGTATTTCAGGGGGGGTGACCACGCAATCTCGCGCAGCTTCCCGTCCTTCGATTGACGTAGCCTGATCCCGCTCGGGGTGATGCTCTCCCTGGTGAGGGTGCGAAGATCGCCTTGCCGCAGTCCCGTCAGAAACGCCACCGCAAGCAAATCCTGAAGAGCCGGGGAGGCGCGGTCAATGACCCCCTTCAGTTCTTCGTCCGTCACGTAGCGCCGGCTAGGCGCCTCCCTATTGCGCTTTACGCCATGGCAGGGATTAGACGCGCACCAGCCAAAGCGCATCCCCCAGGAAATCACCGACCCGAGGACCGCCCGTTCCCGATTCCCCCCAATCGGGGCTCCGTCACGCTTGCGCATCTCAAGGTACTGGGCCACGTGCATTGGCTCGAGAGCGTTCAGGATCAAATGACCGAAGTGGTGCTGTAGGCGGGCGTTGATGATTCTGGTGTACTCAGGGCGACTGGCCGGTTTCAGTTCGGGGAGCGCCCGGGCGATATAGAGCATCATCAATTGGCCATAGGTCGCCGGCCGGTCGGACGTGAAAGCCTGGAGGGCGGTGTAAAGGGCGGTCGCCCCCTCATCTACCCGGGAGAGCGGGTTCCATTTGTTTTGGTGGACGTAGAAGTAGCGCCCGTGGCGGAGGTGGACCTTTGGCGGGAGCATTTGGGTGGCGGCGTGAAGTCCGGCTTGTCGTATTTCGACGTACCGTACATGGCTCTCGACACGGCATCAAGGGTTGTCACTGGGTCACCTGACGGTTGAACCATGAAAGCGACGCCATTGCTTCTAAGCCAGCGCCGCACATCGGACCTTCTTTTAAGGCCGGACAAACGCCTCAGTTCCTTCATATCCATTATCATTTGGCTGCTTCCGAGTAGGCCAGATCGGCCTTTATTAGCGCGGCCACCCTCACGGCTCAGTTCTTCCATCACCAGCGAAGCCCTTGATCCAATCGACGGCCTCACCCGTATTCAAGAAATACTCGAATTCCGCGTTGCCGTCGCGGTCCTCAATTTCTATGGCCCAGCACGGTACCGATTCTTCCGGGGTCGGCTGCCACGACCAATCGGCGCGGACGAGTTTTATACCAGCCGCTTTTGCAGCCCTGACGATATCGCGCTTAGCCATGGTTCTCGCCCCTATCAGACTGAAAGCTGACGGCGCGGCTATCGTCCTGCCAACTGAAATGACCGCCGCAGGTTCGGCAATAGTTCACGCAGCCAATGCCGGTATGGTGCTTGCGAAGTGCCGTCTCAAGTTGCTCCCGCACCTTCTGTTCAGCCTGGAAGAGTCGATTGACTTCGATGAGCGCCTCTTCCAAGGTTTCAACAGAATGCGCCGGTTCGGTCGGGCAATCCCCTTGCGAGACACGCTTGATGACTGAGCCGGTCACGGCTCCCGCCGCCAGTGGATGCATCACTGTTCTCCTGATCCGCTGGCAGGAGAGCGACGACGCGGTCCAGAACCCTTGAGTTTGTTGCCTTCGGGCGAGATGACAAACCCGCTGGGGTCCACGTATATCTGCCCGTGGTCACACAACTCGTCATTGACCGTCACTGTGCGCGGACCATCGACGTGAACGCCATGCGCGACCAGCCACGCATCAATCGCCGTAGCTACCTCATCGCCTGTCAAGTCTATTGCGACGCCGGGGCCATACTTGGTTCTACCGTCGCCGTACTTAATCTCCATGTTCTGATCCTCCATCGGCCTGAAAGCCTATCCCTTGACGCATACGATTTGCCTCAGTTCGGCCACGACATCGACCAGATCGCTCTGGTTATCCATGACCTCTTGAATCGACTTGTACGCACCAGGGATCTCGTCGATCACATCGGCGTCCTTCCGGCACTCAACGCCAGCGGTCTGCGCCTCCATGTCGGCCAGCGTAAACTTGCGCTTGGCCTCACCGCGACTCATACGACGGCCGGCACCGTGCGAACAGGAGTTGAACGCATCGGCATTGCCTTTGCCGCGCACGATGAAGCTGCGCGCACCCATGCTGCCGGGGATGATTCCCATCTCACCCTCCAAACGACAACAGCGGCGGCATCTTGCCGTCAACGTAGGCTTGCTCAATGAGCGGCTTGGCATGCTCGGCAACCGTCATGCCGTTGGGCAGTACGATGTGCGCCATAAACGACT
>JALYJH010000541.1 GCA_030775415.1 Acidobacteriota bacterium
CATCAAGCGGTCCGTACAATCCCTTTCCTTGCGGCACCAGCACCAGAACCGAGCCGCCAGGGGCCAGACATGTCCGCAGCGATGCTAAAACAACCAGCGGATCCTTTACCGATTCCAGCACATTCACACACAAGGCCGTGTCGAACTGGCCGGCCCCCGGCTGATAATCGGCGGGTTCTTCCGGATGCAGCTCGCAGACTGTAACATTTGGTGTGCGCAGAAAACGGTTTCGCAAGGCATGCAAATACAGTGGGTCACCTTCCCCGGCTACATAGTGCAATTTTTTTGCCATCAAACGTCCGGTAAGATTGCCAAGACCGGCGCCAATCTCCAGCACGCGATCTCCCAGGTGCGGGCGCAGAACGCGCGTCACCCAAGTCAAGTACTGGGGAGTTCCGGTGAGACTATTGAGCAGTCCCCGGCCGTAGTTGGCCTCGTACATGTCATCGACCACCCAGAAGTAGAGGATGACGCCCAGCGCTTTGACGCCGTCTTTCCAACCGATCTTCTTGCCCTCCTCATAAGTGCGCCCATGATAGCTGATGGGCACTTCATAGATGCGGAGTTTGCGCTTCGAGCACTTCATGGTGATCTCAGGCTCGAAGCCGAAGCGGTTGGAGCGAATGGGAATGCTCTTCAGTAGATCGGTGCGGAAGACTTTATAGCAGGTCTCCATGTCAGAGACATTCAAATTGCTGAAGATGTTGGAAAGCAACGTGAGGGTTTTATTAATAACGGTGTGCCAGTAGGGTAGAAGGCGGGTTTGATCGCTCACCAGGTAGCGCGAGCCGAAGACGGCGTCAGCGTGGCCATCGAGCAAAGGCCGCAGCAGGCGGATGTATTCGGAAGGATCATATTCGAGATCGGCGTCTTGAACCAGGCAGAAATCGCCCTGCGCATTCGCAATCGCGGTGCGTACGGCGGCGCCCTTACCCTGATTTACCAGCTGCCGGAACAGGCGAATGCGGGGCTCAGCGGCAGCCAGGCGATCCAGTATTTCCGCGGTGCCGTCGGTCGAGCAATCGTCGACGACCACCAGCTCGCGTTCCATATTTTCGGGCAGAGGCGCGGCCAGGACCAGGGACAGGCTCCTCTCGACAACGGTGCGCTCATTGTAAACAGGAATCAGAATGGAGAGGAGCATCCGATTCCATCAGTATAATTGGAAGTGCTTTCCGAAACTCACATGAACTTGCAAACACCTGTACTCGAAACCAACGTATCCGGACTTAAACTCCGCGGCCGCGGAAAAGTCCGCGACATTTATGAAGATCCGCAGCATCCCAAACGCCTCTTGATCGTGGCTACTGACCGCATCTCGGCGTTCGACTATATTCTGGCCACCGGGATCCCCGACAAGGGCCGGGTGCTTACGCAGATGAGCCTGTTCTGGTTCGACTTCCTGAAGGACACGGTGCCCAATCATCTATTGAGCACCGATATGACCGGCCTTCCCGCCGAGCTCGAAGGACGCTCGATGTGGGTGAAGCGCGCGAATATGTTCGACGTGGAATGCGTGGCGCGCGGGTATCTGTCGGGCTCCGGCTGGAAAGAATACCAGCAGACCGGCGCGGTGTGCGGCATTTCCCTGCCCCCCGGCTTGCGCGAGAGCGATGCGCTTCCGGAACCGATTTTCACGCCGGCAACCAAGGCGCAGACGGGACATGATGAGAACATCTCCTTCGGGCGCATGGTTTCCATCGTCGGCGAGGACCTGTCCCGGCAGTTGCGCGATCTTACGCTCAAGATTTACCAACAGGCTGTCGATTACGCCCGCCCGCGTGGGATTATTTTAGCCGACACCAAATTCGAATTCGGCATGATCGATGGCGTGATGACACTCGCCGATGAAGTCCTGACGCCGGATTCGTCGCGTTTCTGGCCGGTGGAAACGTATAAGGCTGGCGGCCCGCAACCGTCTTACGATAAGCAATACGTGCGCGATTATCTCGAATCCATTCACTGGAACAAACAGCCACCTGCGCCAGCGCTTCCGGAAGATGTGGCGCGCCGCACGGGTGAAAAATACCAGGACGCCTATCGCGCCTTGACAGGACGCTCGCTCCATTCAGCATCCGCGTGAGTCTGCTTGACCTGCTGGTCGTGATTGTCGTGGGCGCTTCAGTGGCGTCCGGATTCGTGGCGGGCTTCGCCCGCGTCAGCATCGGCTTCATCGCCGCGATTCTGGGGGTGGTGTTCGGCTTCTGGTTCTACGGGGTCCCGGCGGAATGGGTGCACCACTACCTGAAATCGACGACGTTGTCGAATCTGATCGGCTTCATGCTGGTTTTCTGGGCCATCCTGATGGTGGGTTCGCTGCTGGCCAAGCTCTGCTCCAAACTCTTCAAATGGACCGGGCTCTCCTGGCTGGACCGCCTCTTAGGCGCCGCCTTCGGACTGGTGCGCGGCGCGCTGATCGCGCTTGCGATGATTGCCGTGCTGCTGGCCTTCACCCCCAGACCGATGCCGAACTGGATGGTGAAATCGGAAGTGCTGCCTTACGCCATGGACGCGTCGAGCGCGCTCTCTGAGTTGGCGCCCAAC
>JALYJH010000542.1 GCA_030775415.1 Acidobacteriota bacterium
TTGAGGCACAGGCGGGGACGGTGCTCGACGGATTGGGATTCCGTAAAGAAGACTGGGAGCGCCGTACGGAGGAGTTTTCGGGCGGCTGGCAGATGCGGCTGGCGCTGGCGAAATTGCTGCTGGAAAAACCAAGCCTGCTGCTGCTGGATGAGCCGACCAATCACCTGGATCTGGAAGCGCGCAACTGGCTGGAATCTTATCTGACGAGTTATCCGGGCGCTTACCTGCTGATATCGCACGACCGTTATTTTCTGGACGTGACAGTAAATAAGACCGTCGAGATATGGAACAAACGGGTGCAGTTTTATAGCGGCAACTACGATGCTTATCTGCGGCAGAAGACGGAGCGGCGGGAGCAGTTGACGGCGGCCTACCGGAATCAGCGCGAGCGCATTGAGCAACTGGAGGCATTCATCAATCGCTTTCGCGCGCAGGCTACCAAAGCGAAACAGGTGCAATCGCGCATCAAGGAGCTGGACAAGATCGAGCGCATCGAAATTCCGCCGGAAGAGCAGACCATCCACTTCAAGTTTCCACAACCGAAGCCTAGCGGGCGGATTGTGGCGGAATTCAAAGACGTCTCTAAGAGCTACGGACAGAAGCTTGTATTCAGCGGCGCCAATTTCGTGATCGAGCGAGGGGATCGGGTGTCGCTGGTGGGAGTGAACGGCGCGGGCAAATCCACCATGATTAAGCTGCTTGCGGGCGCGGAGCCCCTCACTTCCGGTTCCTATACGCTGGGGCACAACGTGATTCCGGACTATTTCGCGCAGGATCAATACAAGGAGCTAGACGTCAACGCGCGGCTGCTGGACGATTTGAGTGGCTCGGCGACGGGGCATTCGCAGACGCAACTGCGGTCCCTGCTGGGCTGTTTTTTGTTCAGCGAAGACGATGTATTTAAGAAGATCGGCGTGCTGTCGGGCGGCGAGCGCAATCGCTATGCGCTGGCACGGATGCTGCTGGCTCCTTCGAACTTTTTGCTACTGGATGAACCGACGAACCATTTGGATATGCGCGCCAAGGACGTTCTGCTGGAGGCACTGAAGGAGTACAATGGCACCGTTGTTTTCGTGTCGCACGACCGCTACTTCATAGACAACTTAGCGACTCGCGTGTTTGAGATTCAAGAGGGGCATGTGCACGTTTATCCGGGCAACTACGAGGATTATTTGTGGCGCAAGGCGGGGGGGCCGGAGGCGATGGTGGTGGAGCCGGTCGTGGCAGAGGAGCCAGTTGTGGCGGAGATAGTCAAGCGCGACAAGCCGCGAGTGAATCCGATGAAGGCGCAGAAGATGCGGGAGCGCTTGGGAGTGGTGGAGTCTGAAGTGGCGGAGTTGGAATCGGCGATTCAGCAAGTCGAGGCGAGGTTAGGGGATTTCAAGAGCGCTGAGGAGACGGCGCGGCTAACTGGGGAGTTAGAGGCTCGTCGCGGCCAACTCGAAAAGAGGGTTGCGGAGTGGGAAGAACTGACCGCGGGGCTGGACGAGCAAAAGTAGGGACGGAGTCTATTTATCGCGCACGCTACTTTGCAGGCTTAGGGAGAGTGGGCGCGGATAAATAGGCTCCGTCCCTATTTTTGCTACGTAGTCTACTGCGCCTAGGTTTTTGTAAACATTCCCGGCTACTCCGGCGGCGGCGGGGCCGCTTACGCCGTGGCCTCCGGTTAGCAACACGGTTACAGCGAGTTTGCCACGGCTGGTTTCCGAGAACGATCCGAACCAACCTAAGTGAGTGGGCGAGCGTTCGTCGGTGCAGGTTCCCGTTTTGCCGAAGATGGGTTCATTAGGATCGAAGCCGATACGGCGGGCGGTCCCGTATTCTACTGCGCCGGCCATTCCGGGCTTGATTTCAGGTATCAGAGCCTCGATGTCTAGATGGCGCTTCACACGCGGGAGAATGGTCTGGGCTTCCTCCTGGGTCTTGGGGTATTGCAAATAGTACAGAGTGCCGCCGTTGGCTACGGCGCTTACTAATGCGGTGAGTTCCAGCGGGGTAAGAGCTATGCCATCGCCGAAGCTGGTCATCATGCCCATGCCGTTCTTGGGCGGCGCAGGAGGCAGAAGTCCGGCTTGTTCGCCCTCGATATCGAGTCCGGCCTTTTCGCCCAGGCCAAAGAGATGCGCGTAATAGCTGACGCGTTCGAAGCCTAGTTTCTGCCCTAAGCTCGCAAAGTATTGGTTGCTCGATTTCGCTAACGCCTCAGTCATCGTCATGCTGGTTCGGCCGTAGAGGTGGATGCGCGTGTCGCGCTCTACGATCGATTCGCTCAGTGCGGCGAGCGCTACCGGAACTTTGACGGTGGAGCAGGGCTGAAAACCATCGCGGAACGCCAGACGCTGGTTCACGATGCTTAGAATGCGGCCGGTCTCGGGGTCGGCCACGACCACGGTACCGTTCAATTTCCCCAACGCGTCGAGAGCGGCGCGGCGCACGGTGGGGTCTTCGCCCTCGATACGGTCGCCTTCGGTGGAATCGGCGTAAGTCGGAACACGCCACGGCCCACGCAGAGCGCGGACGGCGGTCTTCTTGACGGCAATC
>JALYJH010000543.1 GCA_030775415.1 Acidobacteriota bacterium
TTGAAACAACCGCTCGAATTCCGTAGAAGATGCTTCGGAAATCTGCAAGCGGAAACGTTGGGGCTGATTGTTATCGGTGCTCCAGCGATAGTCGCCGGTAAAGGCGATGTCGCCAGCCTTGGCGCGAATGCGGCTTACAGAGATCCCCTGGTTTACAGTTACGGAAGCTGACTGGACGTGCACGGGATCGGCGATGCCGTCCACGACAACACTGGCATTTTGCACTTCGAAATCGCCCGACCACGCGCCTGCGGCGGCTAGCGGCTGCTGATACGTTAACGTCCCGCGCCAAGTTCCGCCGGTGACACGGTCAAGTAGGGGAACGGCGTTGTTGAGGCTGCGCAATTCAGCGATATTCATGCGGCGAGTGGCAATCTTCATTTCGATGCCACCGCCATCGCCCGCCTGATAAGTAGCTTCAACATCGGCAGTTTCCTGGTCACCGATTTGAACCGTATTGGGGCCGGCGACGATATTCTTATCCTTCAGAAAAATAGTAGCGGTCGCGATTTTCAAGGGCGCCGCGTCGGGCATGGTTAGCGCGGCGTCGCGAACTTCTAGGTTGCCGCCGAGTCCTTCCGTGTTGCGGTAGTGCGCTGTGCCCGACAGCACGCCTTCGGCAATCATCTTCTCCGGCAAGGGTACGCCGAGCTTGCGCGCCATGTCGACGGCAGAGCCTAGGGACGCGTCGAGGAAATTAGCCGAGACTTCCCACTGCGGTGACGTCAGCAAATCGCGTGTGATCACATGCAGGCGTGTGTTGAGGCCTGGAGGGGAAGTGGAATCGAGTTCGAGGGTCTGAGCCGATAGATCCAATTTGCCTTTGTAGCCGACACGCCACTCACCGGCGCCGTCGAGTTGCAGAACGCCTTTTACGTCGAGGGCGGAAGGTGCTCCGGAAAGCTGGGCGTCGAGTGAAAGCAAGCCTTTGAGGCCTGCACTCCTGCTGTCGAAGAGGCGCGCCACGGCGTCGAGAGCGCTGGGTTCGAGCTCCACGCGAAGGTTGAGGGAAGGCGCGGCGGTGCCACGGACGTAGAAGTGCCCGAAGTTTTGGGCGGATTGATCGGTGCGCGACGGAACTCCGGAAAAGCGTAGTTCTACCGCGCCGTCGGCGCGGGGTGAGACGTCCAAGTCAGTATCGTCGAAGTAGAGTAGTGACTTGTTTTGAGCGAACTTGAAGTTAACACGGCCGCCGCGGACTTTGATGGCGGGCAGTGAGGCGGCGGGCGTGGTTTGATGCAGCAGCATCTCAAAATTCCAGGGGGCGTTGTCGGGCTTCACCAAGTTGAAGGTGGCGTCATTCAAGTGGAGGCTAGAAAATTCGAGGCGGCCGTGCAGCAATCCCAGCAGGCTGATGCGGGCGTCGAGGGTGTTGGCGTAGGCGAAGGGCTCGATTCCGGCGCGGGGGTCGTCGTGGATAGTGACGCCGTCGAGTGACGCGCCGGGGCCCGAGAAGAGCGTGAGAGAGACGGCATCGACCTCGACTTTTCTGCCGAGTCCGCGTTCGAGCGCTCGTTCTAGGGGCGCTTTCAGAAAGTCGACGGGTGCATAGGGGACTGCAACGCCGAGAATGGCGATCCCCGCCACCGCAGCGATGCCAATGCGAAGTCCGCGTTTCATGCTTGCGCCCCGGAGAGACGACGGTAGGCTTCGCGGTCGTCGACGTCGATCAAGATTCCGGGATCGTCCACGTCTACATATATTGTGTTGGCCACATAGCTATGGATCACGTCGCGAGCTTGGGACGTAAGGGGCAGGGCACTCAATTCATCGGCGATGACGCGGGATGCGAAGACTGGGTGGCCGCGCTTACCTTGGTAACGCGGGATGATCAGTTGGTTTTCGGGATTGCGGTGGCGAAACGCGGCGGCCAGGCGTTCCACAGTATGGATCTCGACGGAAGGGGAATCGACAGGCGTAAACAAGAACCCTTCGGCGTCGGGCGGGAGCGCCGCGAGTCCGGTTTGTAAGGAGCTTAATTGCCCGCGCTCGGGAGCCGGGTTGATCACGATAGTGGCGTTGGAAACGGCGGGGCGCAGGGCTTCGGCATGATAGCCCAGCACCACAATCACCGGATCACACGCCACCGACAGCACGCGCACCAGTCTTTGAATAAACGTTTCGCCGCGATAATTGAGCAGGGCTTTGGGGCTTCCCATCCGGCTGGATGCTCCGGCGGCCAGGATAATACCGGCGATCACTTCAAGAGCGCCCGTAGATTGTCGTGGGCGAAAACCGATTTGGAGACAGAGCGCCAGTCGACATCCGGGGCGCGGCGCATGGCGATCATTTCAGCTACTACTGAAATCGCAATCTCTTCCGGGGTTTCGGCCCCGATTTCGAAACCCATGGGCGCGAAGATTTTCTCGAACAAATGCCGCGGCAGGCCTTCCTTTTCGAGTTCCTTCACCACCGAGATGGTTTTGCGCTTACTGCCGATCATGGCGATGTATTTCGCGGGCGTCTCGACCGCCCAACGCAGCACGCGCATGTCGTCGCGATGGCCGCGGGTGACGATAACGATGTAGCTGGTGGAGGT
>JALYJH010000544.1 GCA_030775415.1 Acidobacteriota bacterium
TGCGAAGAGTGGGACGGTGCATGCGCGGTTATTGGAGGCGATGTTGAGCGATCCTTACTTCACGATGAAGCCTCCGAAGAGTACAGGGAGGGAGCGGTTCGGGAGTGAGTTCGCCAATGGGTTGATTGCTACTGGCATTGCGCTGCCGGATTTGATTGCTACGGCAACGGAGTTCACGGCCCGGTCGATTGCTTTGGCGATTCCTAAACGCACTCAGGAAGTGATTGCTTCTGGGGGCGGCGTGCACAATCTCCAGATCATGCGGCGGCTGGGCGAATTGCTGCCCGGGATCTACGTCAAAACGACGGCGGATTTTGACGTCGATCCGGACGCGAAGGAAGCCATCGCGTTTGCGGTGCTCGCGTATGAACATGCGCGGGGACGGGCGGGGAATCTGCCGCGCGCGACGGGGGCGCGGCGGGCGGTGATGCTGGGAAAGAGCTCGCCGGGCTAGCTGGATTTCTGGCGCTCTTCGCTCTTTTGAGCTTGCTGGTCGAGCTGGCGAACGCGCTCGGCGGGATCTTCGGAGAGAATCTGGTTGTCTAGATCGCTGGGGACTGGTTTCTTCATGTCGTCCAAGATCTCACGAATGTATTTCTTCATGTGTCCAGGTTGCGCCCGCGATGGCGGCGGCGGCGAACACGAAATACGCATCCCGTTGATAGCGGGGCAGAAAATTAATTAGGCCAGGGTGTTAACGGAATCGGCGCGCTGGGCTTCGTAGGCGGCGATGGCGGGTTGCTGGTTCAGCATGTAGCCTAATTCGTCGACGCCTTCGATCAGGCATTGTTTGGCGAACGGGTCAATGGGGAACTCGACTGTGCGGCCGCCGGCCAGGGTTACGGTTTGCGTGGCCAGATCGATTTTTAACGTGATGCCGGACCACTTGAGGAGCTCGGCGTGGATGTCGGGGGGCATGATGATCGGCAGCAGACCGTTTTTCAGGGCGTTGCCTTTAAAGATGTCGGCGAAGCTGGTGCTGACGATGGCTTTAAATCCGTATTGTTTCAGGGCCCAGGGGGCGTGCTCGCGGGAGCTGCCGCAACCGAAGTTATCGCCGGTTACCAGGATTTCCGCGCCTTTTGCCGAGGGTTTGTTGAGGGCGAAGTCGGGGTTCGGAGAGCCGTCGGGGAGGTAGCGCCAATCGAGGAAGAGATTTTCGCCCAGGCCTTCCATGGATGTCGTTTTCAGAAAACGGGCGGGGATGATTTGGTCGGTGTCGATGTTGTCGATGGGGAGAGCGACGGTCTTGCTTTCGATGGTTACGGTTTTGGTGGAAAGCGTGACGGGAGTATTTTCTTTGAGGTCGGTTTTCATTTAGAGGCTCCTCACATCGGTGACTACGCCGGTGATGGCGCTGGCGGCGGCGGTCAGGGGGCTGGCCAGGAAGGTGCGGCCGCCTTTGCCCTGGCGTCCTTCGAAATTACGGTTGCTGGTGGAGACGGCGTATTCGCCGGGCTCGAGTTGATCGCCGTTCATGGCCAGGCACATGGAGCAGCCGGCTTCGCGGAAATCGGCTCCGGCTTCACGGAAAATTTTATCCAGGCCTTCGGCTTCGGCTTGCTTCTTCACTTGCTGGGAGCCGGGGACTACCAGCATGCGGATTTTGGGATTTACTTTGCGGCCTTTGATAATGGACGCGGCGGCGCGGAGGTCGGAGATGCGGGAGTTGGTGCAGCTACCGACGAAGACTACGTTGATGGGCTGGCCTTTGAGCGGGACGCCGGGCTTGAGGTCCATGTACTTCAAGGCTTTGATGAGATCGGATTTTTCGATGGGATCGGAGATGCTGGCGGGGTCGGGGATCAGGCCGGAGATGGGGATGCCCATGCCGGGGTTGGTGCCGAAGGTGATCATGGGCTCGAGCGTATTGGCGTCGAGCGTAAGTTCTTTCGCGTAGGCGGCGCCTTCGTCGGTGGGGAGTTGTTGCCAGCGGGCGAGCGCCTCATCCCAGGCTTTGCCCTGGGGGGCAAACTCGCGTCCGGCGATGTACTGGTAAGTAGTGTCGTCGGGCGCGACCAAGCCTGCGCGCGCGCCGCCTTCGATGGACATGTTGCAGATGGTCATACGCTCTTCCATCGAGAGAGAGCGTATAGTGGAGCCGGTGTATTCGAACACGCACTCCGTGCCGCCGCCGATGCCGATTTTCGCGATCACTGCAAGGATGATGTCTTTCGCGGTTACGCCGGGCTGCAACTTTCCTTCGACCCGGATCGCATAGGACTTTGACGGTTGCTGGAGCAGGCACTGCGTGGCCAGAACCTGGCCCACCTGGCTGGTGCCGATGCCGAATGCTAATGCACCGAAGGCTCCGTGGGTGGCGGTGTGACTATCGCCGCAGACGATGGTCATGCCGGGCTGCGTCAGGCCTTGCTCGGGGCCCATTACGTGGACGATGCCTTGCTTATCGGACTTGAGGTTGTAGAGGCGGATGCCGAAGTCGGCGCAATTCTTTTCCATCTGGTCGAGCTGAGCTTTACCCACGGTGTCGAGGATGGGGAGGTTGTGCGGCGTGGTGGGGGTGGAGTGGTCCATGGT
>JALYJH010000545.1 GCA_030775415.1 Acidobacteriota bacterium
CGCCTTCGACTTCTTTGTGCTGACGTTTCTGATCGCGGATATCGCGAAGGCTTTTGGCAAAACGCGCCCCCAGGTGGCTCTCACCCTCACGCTTACGCTGGCCATGCGGCCGCTTGGCGCGCTGTTTTTTGGAGTGATGGCGGACCGTTTTGGAAGACGGCTTCCGATGATGATCAATATCGTCTTTTACGCCGTGACGTCGGCTCTTTCCGGCCTTGCCCCGACATTTGAGGTATTTGTGATTCTTCGAATGCTGTTCGGAATCGGCATGGGAGGACAGTGGGGCGTGAGCGCTTCGCTGGCCTTGGAGTCAATTTCGCCGAAGTGGAGGGGAATGATTTCCGGGATGCTCCACCAAGGCTACACGCTCGGAAATCTTTTAGCGGCTCTGGCTTTCCTGACGGTGTACCCCGCCATCCACAGCATGCATCCGGCATACGCGTGGAGGGTGATGTTCTTCATCGGCGGCTTGCCCGCGCTGCTCTCCATCTTTGTGCTGAAGCGAGTGAAGGAATCCGAAGCTTGGCGCGAGCACCGTACGGACTGGAGGTCCTATGTGCGGTCGCTTCCGGCCATCTGGCGGCGATTTCTTTATCTGGTTTTGTTACTGACGGCGATGGGTTTCATTTCTCATGGCACGCAGGATCTTTACCCCACGTTCTTGATGCAGCAGAGGAAATTCTCACAGCAGGAAGCGGCTCTGACAACTATGGTTTCCATGGTGGGAGCGGCCTTAGGCGGGCTGGTAGTGGGCTATTTCTCCGATCTGTTCGGGCGGCGGCGTGCGATGGCCAGCTCCGTACTAGCTGCTTTACTGATCATCCCGCTATGGATCGCCGCACCCAGCACCATATTGCTGGTAGCCGGAGGATTTCTGATTCAGTTCTGCGTACAAGGCGCGTGGGGTGTAATTCCAGCGCACATGAATGAGCTGACGCCGGCGCATCTCCGTGGATTCGTGCCAGGGTTCGCTTATCAGATCGGGATGCTTATTGCGGGAGTGGCTCCCTACCTGGAAGCCTTGCTGGGCGAACATTTCACGTATTCCCAGGCAATGGGAGGGCTCGCCGCGGTTGCGTTCCTGGCAGGATCAGTGATCATTGGACTTGGTCCGGAAGCTCATGGGATTGCGTTTCGAAAGGGCGGAGAAGCGTTTTTGCGAAATCGCCGGGATGGTTGATTTAGGATTCGCGATAATCTAGATTGGTCATGGCGCTTCAGCCGTGACACCCATTTAAGGAGGAGTCGGATTATGGGTTCGACCAGACGCAGCTTATTGGTGGCGGGGGCCGCAGCAGCAGCGACTGCGGCGGTGCCGCGGGCATTTGCTCAACAGGCCGGCAAAGGAACGGGGAAGTTCTACGAAAAAGGCTCCGTTCGCATCCACTATGAGGAAGCTGGGAGCGGTTTCCCGCTGATGCTCATCGCTGGCGGGGGATTGAATTCGACGGCATCCTTTTTCTCCTCGGGCAACGCGCCGTTCAATGCCGTTCAGGAGTTCCAGGGAGAGTATCGATGCATCGCGGCGGACTTGCGAAATGCCCCGAGCGGCAAGTCCACTGGGCCTGTCGAGGTGGACCGGCCGTGGGATTCCTATACCGACGATCAGCTCGGCCTGATGGATCACCTGGGTATCGACAAGTTCATGGTGATGGGTTTCTGCATTGGCGGGCCATTCATTTGGAATCTGTTAAAACGCGCGCCTGACCGGGTTGTCGCGGCTGTATTGGCGCAACCGGTGGGATGGCGTCCGGAGATGGACGACCCAAAGTACCCGGGCGTATTCTGGAACACCTGGGGTGCAACTCTGACCGCGCAGCGGCCTGAGATCGCATTGGCGGCAACGGATAATTTTGTGAACAAGATGTTCCTCACAGACCCCGACTTCGTATTCACGGTGACACGGGATTTCGTGCGCAACTGCCAGAACCCGATACTGGTGCTGCCGGACGATGTGCCGGCGCATCCTTATGCCGTCGCCATGGAGTGCGCGATGCTCGCGCCGAAGGCTGAGGTGAGCATGTTCCCCTGGAAAGAGCCCAAGGAACGGATTCCGCTGGCGGTGCGCCAAATTCATTCCTTCCTCAAGGCGCATCGGCCAGCTTAGCAGGAGTGCCGCATGGCGCAAACAAAAAAGTGCGGGCGCCAAACTGTTAAGAATGGCACCCGCGGTCACCGGATATCCGGCGGTATCCCCTGGTTAAGTCCGATTCGTGCAGCTCGAAAATCATCGGCTTACTCGATAGGAGAGGGATGTGTTTCGCCCATCCCTCCAGCGGGGTGAGTCGGAGTTCACCCCGTAGAGATTCGCGAACTCAGCGGAATGTAGGGAACAAATAATAATCCCCGCGGCCAGCCCAGCAGAAGCAGGGTAGCCGCGGAGGGCGACGGCTCGAGTATTCAACTATAAGCTAGGCGTTGACCTTGGGCCTGCGAAGTTTGCGGACCTTGCTTCCCATCAACGCTACCCCACCCAGCAGGAGCATGGAGAGAGTGGTGGGCTCAGGAACCGAAGCGATGGTGAACTGCGCGGAA
>JALYJH010000546.1 GCA_030775415.1 Acidobacteriota bacterium
GCCTTCTGTTTCAAGCAGATACGGCGAGCCTGTTGAGGCTTAGTGAACCTCGGGAATGTGGAGGCTTTGAGCAGCTTCGTTTTCGTCTACACTCGGATCCGGATAGAATGAAGGTACGCGTTATGAGCCAAATGATCCAACTCGGCAATACGCAGCTGGATGAAACCAAGTTGGTGGATCTCTGCCGGCAGTATCACGTCCGCGAGCTCTCCGTTTTCGGTTCCGCCGCCCGCGGCAATACGCGCCCTGACAGCGACATCGATCTACTCGTCGAGTTCATTCCTGAAGCCAAAGTTGATCTTTTTGAGTACTCAGGTTTGATGCTGGACCTTTCCAAGCTGATCGGCCGAAAAGTGGACCTCGTGTCGAAAAAGGGATTGAAGCCGCTGATCCGGACGTCTGTCCTCAAAGAGGCCAGGCTCCTATATGCGGCATGAAAACCTGTACTTGACCGACATTGTCGAAGCAGCCGACGACATCGCCCGCTTCCTATTCGGAGTAGAAGCCCTCTCTTTTCAGGAATCAGATTTACTTCGAAGTGCCCGTATTTCACAAACTCTCCGTGATCGGAGAGGCAGCGGCACGTTTGTCCGAGGAACTGAAGGACCTGATACCCAGAGGTGCAGTGGGCCCAGATCGTCGGGTTCCGCAACATTCTCATACATGCATACTTTGGAATCGATTGGGATGTGGTTCGGGAAGCGGCCCGGGCGGGCTGGAATTTAATAGTCGCCTGCGACTTGCCGAGCGTGACCCCTGGCTTTCTTTCAAGTTTGCTCGATGCTGCCGAGGCAGCCGATGCGGCTGCACTGGTACCCGAAACGCCCGCCGGTCTCCATCCCCTCTGTGCCGTATATCATCGGCGTGCACTTGCTGACGTTCAATCTTTCATTGCAGGCAGATCGTTGAAAATGCATGACGCGTTGAACCATCTCCAAGCGTTACACTGGCCGATTGCGGAAGTTTCATTTCTAGAAAACATCAACACTCCAGCAGAGTGGAGCGCTCTTAGCCGAATCAGCTGAAGCGGGCCTTGAGCCCACTTGCTCTGTCATTCTTGGTTTCAATAGGATTCTGTCGGACCGGCGACTACCCTCTTGTCTCTGATGACAGCCCCAGCCATCTCCGATGCCGCCTTTACAAGGGCCCCCATTTTGGGATGCAGAGGGACGATTTCAACCGGGATACCTGCGGCCTCCAGTGATGCGGTCATTACCGGACCGACCGACGCGATAGCCGCGTATTCGCGCAAGGCGCTGGATACTTGGAGTTGGAATCCGAGGCGGCTGGCAATCATCATTAAGTGATCGAGCTGGATCGAGGACGTGAACAAGACCACATCAAATTGGCGCTCAGCCAAACGGAGCGTCGCAGATTGAAGGGGTCCAATATCCGCAGGGAGTTCCCACCGATAAAGCACAATGGGGGTGACGGAGGCCCCCAGTTTTTCGAGCGCCGCGTTCATCTCGAGATTAGGGCGCCCGTATTCCTGCACGGCGATGCGGCGCTCGGGACGCGCAGCCACAGCCTCCACGATTTCCCTCCACGTATTGGGCTCCGGGACAACAACTTGCGCACGTGCGCCCAAATCTCGCAGAACTGGCAATGGTTTTGGTCCGCGCGAGACGATGGTGACACGACCCAGCGCGGCGCCGAGTCTTGCAACAGAAGCATGCGGAGCAATCAAATCACGGAGAAATGTGAGTCCCGCGCCCGTCATACAGATGACCATGTCGAATTCGCCGGTCTCCAACTGCTCCACGAAACGGATTGCTTCACCAGTGTCGTCAAGGGCGCGCTCCTGTACCGATGGCGCGACGAATGGGTCGCCCCCTTCCCTGAGAATAAGGGTTTCCATCTCTTTAGCACGGCGGCTTTCTAGGCTAAGAACGCGGAGTCCTGCGAATGGCATCTTTCAAAGAAACGAACAAGCTTGGTTTTCAGTATGGCGCAACGTGGCGCCGTGAGCTGAGTTCTTTTAGAACTTAAACAGGGCCTCCAAGTATCCAAATTTTCCGTCTTTTCCTTTCGGATAGATTTGTTCCAGCACCGCTAGGCCTTCCGTATAGCCGGCGTAACCTGTCAAGGTCAGATGGCGGGTCGCGCGGTACTCAATGCTGGTATCGTACAGATCGCCAAGCGAACGGCGACCGCTGGTCGCGCGGCCAGTGTAACCGAAGCTCCATGGTTGAAACACACCGCCGCCGCTATACCAAAGATCGTTCGGATTACTAAGTCGAAGTGAGTGGAACTCGCTCGATACCGTAACTTTCGAATGCGGCCGCAGGACCAGCGCTCCAAACCGGTCCTCCGTATTCATCATATTAAAGAATGGAAAGCGCGCATACGGACGGGGCGTCGGCAATACTTGAAAGAAAGTTTCGTGCCGGTTATCTTTCGGATTGCCATCGCCAGAACCCATAGTGAAACCGCCCCGCAGCCAAGGCTTGAGCCGCGCCAGAACACCCGGAAGCGCACCGGGCTGATAGCCGCCCTCGAAATCCAGAGCATAGGCTAGCTGTGTTTG
>JALYJH010000547.1 GCA_030775415.1 Acidobacteriota bacterium
CACATCGCCCAGTTCTTTCATCGCGAGGTTGATCGCGGCGCTCGCGCCGACATTGCCCCCGCCCACTACGGTTATTTTATTGCGCATAAGCATTCGATTATATCGTAGTCTGGAGAATAGCTTGCCTCTGGATCCACCCATCGCCGAACGCTTCGCGCGCCTGGCGCTCGACGGCATCCGCCGCGAATATCCCAACAAAATCGCGCATACGCTCGAGTCCGACGCGGACGTTCGCCCGCCGCGCGAATTGACTCCTGCGTTCTACGGCTGCTACGACTGGCACTCCGCCGTGCACAGCCATTGGACCCTCGCCCGCATCGCTCGCACCTTCCCCCACACGCCCCTGGCTGAGAAATCCCTCGCCGCGCTGGCGAGCAACATCACCGCAGAAAACATTGCCGCCGAAGTGCGCTACCTCGAACCCCGCAACGCCTTCGAGCGTCCCTATGGCTTAGCTTGGCTGCTGACCCTAAGCGCAGAACTGCGCGCCATGAATTCCCCGTTAGCCCCTATCATTGAGCCGCTTGAAAACGCGGCCGCCCAAAAACTGGAAGCCTGGCTAGCCAAGCTTCCCTATCCCGATCGCTCCGGCCAACACAGCAACACAGCATTTGCGCTGGGCTTGATGTTCGATTGGGCCCGTCAGCAGGGTCATGATCGCGACGCACTTCCCTTCGCCTCCGCCGTCCGTTTTTATAACGCGGACCACAACGGCCCCATCGCCTATGAACCCTCGGGCGAAGACTTCCTCTCGCCCTGTCTGGCGGAAGCCGACCTGATGCGCCGCGTCTGCACCCAGCACGAGTTTTCCGAATGGCTGACGGCCTTCCTGCCAGACTTCCCCATGCTGCGCCCCGTAACTTCCGCCGACCCCGCAGACGGCAAACTCACACACTTCGACGGCCTGAATCTAAGCCGCGCCTGGATGCTCTTCGGCATCGCCAAAGGACTGCCCGATAACGACCCCCGCCGCCTGCGCCTTCTCCTCACTGCCGACGCACATCGCCACGCCGGCCTCGCCGCAGTCACTGAAGCGCACTACGAAGGCGCGCATTGGCTGGGGACCTTCGCCGTGTATTTGGAAACCATGGACCTCGAAGATCGCCCACGCGGTCTTCGGCGAGTTCGTTAAGAATTGCGCATCACTGCTTGAACCCGAGAACCAGATCGATCTCGCGAGTCCCCGGCCGCACCCGCATCTCCTGGGAAAGACCCCGAATCCTTTTCCCAAAAAATTCCCCCGCCTCACGAAGATAGTCGTCGAAATACGGCTGGTCATAAGGTGCGCCGCTCTTAATCTTGCACAGCCCAGCCACATACGCCCGCAAAGAATCCGGCAGCCCATTGATCTGCACCTCGCCGAGCATGAACTGCGGCCCCCGCGCGACATCAATCGCCAGGTCCACCGTAGTGTTCTCCGCATGAAAACCGCGGTTGACTTTGGACCTCACTCCTACGTACCCATCTTTCTTCAGAAACCTCTGCATGTCATCCACCGCAGTGCTCATCGCGAGACTCGTCGCAAGCTTCCCCTCCGGAAAGCGCCCGGCCAGGTACAAATCGTCAGCCTGAGGATCGCCCTGAATCATAACCTTGCCCAGTTTCCACATTGGACCTTCCTCAACCGCCACCGTCACCGCAACCGCTCCCGGACGATTCACCACTATGCTGGGAGCGCTAAACCGAACCGCCAGCATCGCCCTTTCCTCATATAAAGGACGAAGATTTAATTCCACCCGTTGGTTGAACGAACGCTCTGTGAACTCTTCTCCCACTGTCACTCGGTCCAGCGCCTCATGCAGCGTTTTCGCCGAAATCGCCTGATTCCTGGCAAATTGAACTTCGCTGATGCGCGGCAGATCGGCAGGCCGGAAAACCGTGGCCATAGCCTTCGTAGCGAGATCGCCCTCTGACGCAGTCACAACTTTTTGCTGCTGTCCGCGAGCCTTCAGCGCCGTCTCGATCGCAGCTAAATAATACGCTTCCGCGCGGGAATTCCCTGGTATTTCTGGACGAATCAGCGGATTCGATTTACGCAATTCTTCCCAGAATGCTTGTGGCTCGATGCCCGGGAAATCCAGCAGCACGCCGCCCGTGGCAAAATCTTCAGTCACCAAAAGAGTTAATGCGTAACCTGTTTTTCCGCCGCTTGATTTCGGATCGTAACGGTAGTTCACGGAACGAAATAACCCTGTATCCATGAGCCGGGTGACGACTGCGTCGAACTCCGCGGAAGTGGCAGTTTGCCCCACGCGCAGTCCCGAAACGGCGATCACGTCCGCGGATCCGAAACGTGAATTGCCGGAAACAGAATACCCATCAGCGGGAATTGCGCAATTGCAAAGTTCGCCGCGAATAAAGATGCGAAAAAACAAAAAATATCCCGCGCCCTCGCATAATGAGGGCAGGATATCACAAAAGTCTAGGAATTCGGCTCGTTGGGATTTCCTTCATTCGCCTCTACCTCCACCGCCTGTTCCACATCCGGCGGCAGCTCTCCT
>JALYJH010000548.1 GCA_030775415.1 Acidobacteriota bacterium
GCGGGCGAGTATCCGGGAACGGGCGTCGGCCTGGCCATCTGCAGGCGCATCGTCGAATCTCATGGCGGCCGCATCTGGGCGGAATCTAAAGCTGGAGAAGGCGCCGCCTTCCGCTTCAGTCTTCCGAAGGGCGGTAGACCGCCGCGCTCTCATACTCCGAGCGTGCTTAATTCCAACGAGTTTCGCAAATCCGAGTCCCAGGATTTAAGCTAACGCACCCCTCAAAAGCGAAAGGGGCAGCCGCGAAAACGGGAGCTTTTTGATTAAATCACGCTCCCGCTCAAGCGCCTGCCCTTTGAGCAGTAAAAAGAGGGCTAATTTACTGGCCGCCCGTGCTCGAGGCTACCGTCTTGCCCTGATTTTCCGGCACCCACAATTTCACTTCCACGCGACGGTTCATTTTGCGGCCTTCGCGAGTCTTGTCATCCGCCACTGGCCGCGCATAGCCCGCACCCAGCATGGAAATGCTGCGCACCGGAATCTGATGCTGGTTCGCCAGGTAACGCGCCACTGCTTGTACGCGGGCCTCACTCAACGTCTCGTTGTAAGTGGCCGAGCCGGTCTTATCCGTGAATCCCTGCAGCTCAATCACGTAGCGCTCCATGCCCGAAGTCTGCTGCGCAATCTCGTCCAGCTTCGCCTTGGCATCAGCGGTCAGCGTGTCTTTATTGAAATCGAACAGCACCGACTCTTCCTTCGCCACCTGGAACTTATTCATAGCTTGCATGGATTGATCCAGTTTGGTTAAGCCCTGCTCGGCGAAAGTGCGCGCGCCGTCGGCTGCTGTCTTCGCGCCATCGGCCGCTTGCTGCGCGGCGCCGGCATGCTGATCCGCCATTTTAGCCGCCTGTCCCGCCTCGGTGGCCTTCGCATCGGTGTCCCGCAGCTTTTCCTTGGTCTGCGAAGCATCCTTGTCCAGATCGGCAATCTCCGAAGTGTGGCTGGCGAGCTGTTTGTCCTGATCCGTGTTCTTAGCTTCCGTCCCGCTCACGCGTTGCTCCACTGGGGCAACCGTCTTAGCCACATATTTATGGGTGGCCACGCAACCCGTGCCTAGAAGGCTTAACCCGAGCGCGCCCACTGATAGCATTGTAGTTTTCATAGTGATCTCCCTTATCCCTTTCCTTCCAGGCAGCGTAACGAAATCCGGTAAGACTTGATATCCAAAAGTGAGGAGTTTTTTCCGCATTTACTCGTAACTGATTGATTCCGCCAAGCCACGCCGGTTATATTGCACGTGAGATACCAAGGAAAGCCATTCTGAATAGGCTTTGCTTAAAGACCCACCGTAACGCAGCCGATGGATGACGGATGCCGTCCCTTCTACTGCTCGAAAAATGCTATAGTCGGGCTCAATAGCAAACATGTCCAGGGACTCGCGTTTTGCCGTGCTGTTGCTGGTAATCGGATTACCAGTAGGTTTGCTGTGGGCGCAGCAACCCGGCTTCCCCGGCACCCTCGAGCAGCTTCAGGAAGTGCTCAAGCGCTTGCAGGCCGAGGTTAAAAACCTCCAGGAAACCGTCAAGCAGCTCTCCCGCGACGCCAAACACAACAAGGATTCCGCAGCGCCAGCGGCCCCCGCGGCCACGGCCGTAGCTCCACGCCAGCCCTCGGTTTGGCAAAAAGCGCGCGAAGCCTATAAGCAAGGTCTTCACCTCGAGGAGCAGAAAGAATATAAGGCTGCGATCGAAGCCTACGGCCAGGCCATCGATGCCGATCCCAAGAGCGACGCCGCGTTCCTGCACCGCGGCTATTGCGCCTACCAGCTCGGTGACAACCCCGCCGCCCTTGCCGACTTCTCACAGTCGCTAGCCGTTCAGCCCAATAGTTCGCGAGCCTACCTGGGCCGCGCCACCGCCTACGCCGCCGACGGCAACAGCGCCAGCGCGCTCGCCGACGTGAATGAAGCCATCGCGCGCGATCCGCGGAATCCTGACAGTTTTATACTCCGCGCCAGCCTCAATCAGCAGAAAGGTGAGCATCAGCTCGCCGTGCAGGATTACGCCAGCGCCGCCGCGTTAGCCCCGAATTCCGCGAAGAGTTATCTAGGCCGCGCGGTCGTGTTTCAGGCCGACGGCCAGCCGCAGCGCGCCCTTGAGGAATGCGAGCAAGCCGTGCGTGCCAATCCCAACGCTGCCGCTGGCTATCTGTGCCGCGCCGAAGCCTTCATGAAAATGAACGCCACCGCCCGCGCCGTGGAAGAAATCAATCGCGCCTTAGTGGCCGCGCAGGCGCTCAATCAGCCCATGCCGCTCTTAACGCAACTCGCGCAGTCCATGCCTGTGGCACCGGTGAGCGCCCCGGCCGAAGTCGCCGCCGATCAGCCCGCGCCCACTCCCGTCGCCGCGCCCCCGGTAATCGCGCCCGCTCCTCCCGCGCCCGCTGTTCCCGTCGCGCAATCGCTGGAAGCCGCCTCCAAGCCTAGCCCGCAAGCCGCCGGCGATGCCCAACGCTTCCACCAATTAGGGCGCGAACAGAATGACCGGCAAAAA
>JALYJH010000549.1 GCA_030775415.1 Acidobacteriota bacterium
TGAGTACTCCCCGCTCTCCGTTAAATCGAGTGTCGTCGGGTACGGGCGCGCGGAGAAGAGCCAGGTGCAATTGATGGTGCGGACGCTCACGGGTCAGACCATCGAATCGGAAGACGCGGCGGATGCGGTCGCGGTGGCGATTTGCCACGCTACCCGCTTCAAAGCAGGGCCCGTCAAGATTGCCGGGGCTGTTCGATGAAGCTTGCTATCGGGCTGTTGCTGGGGGCTGCGGCGGCTTGGGCGGGGGATGCCGCGAGCATCACGTTCAGCAAATCGTTTCCCGGGTCGCTGCCGGCGTTTGCCTCGATTACGGTGGAGCGGACAGGAAACGCAACGTACAACGAATCTGAAGATCCGGACAACGCGGAGAAATTCCAACTGGAGGAGAATGCGACTGCCGAGATCTTCGATCTGGCGGAGCGGCTGGATCGCTTCAAGAAGCCGCTCGAATCCGGGTTAAAAGTGGCGAACATGGGGCAGAAGACGCTGCGCTTTGAAACGGGTGGAGAGCGCTCAGAGGCGAAGTTTAACTATTCCGCGAACGACGACGCCAAGCTGCTGACAGAGCGCTTTGAGCGCATCGGCGATAGCTTGCGCACCTGGCTGGAACTGCGGCGGGCGGCGCGGCATGACCGGTTGGGCGTGAACGCGGCGGTGCTCAAGATTCAGAGTTTGTGGGACAACAGGCGGCTGGTAGCGACGGCGCAATTTCTGCCGTTGCTGGACCAGGTAGCCAGGGACGAAGCTTATATCCACATGGCTCGTGAGCGGGCGGCGCAGATTGCCGATGCAATTCGGGCGTCGGCGTCGAAGTAAGAGCGGGCACGGTATGGGCTTAAAATAAAGTCAGCATGAAGCGCGGAATTGGGCTAGTACTTCTCTGTGTGTCGGCGCTGGCACAGGCGCCGGCAGCCTCCGATGCGGAAAAGAATGAGCTGGCAGCGGCCATCGAAGAAGCGAACACCAGCGGCTTCGACATGATCCGCGTTCTAGAGGGGCACCTGCGTAAATATCCGAATACGCCGCTGCGTCCGGAGATTTTCAATTTGCTGGCGAAGGCGGCGGTGGAGACTCGCGATGATGCGCGCATCGTGCAATACGGCGAGCCGGCGCTCGAAGCCAAGCCTAACGACGGCACGTTGCTGGACCGCGTCTCAAGGGCGCTGCTGGAGGCTGGCGGCAAAGACAGCGCCGCGCGGGCGTTGGAGTATGCCAAGAGGTTCGAGTCCTATGTAAACCGCGTGCCGGTGGTGAGTGGGTTCGATCCGGTCAGGAACCAGGAGGAACACGACCGCGGGTTGGCGCGGGCGTTGCTGTATCAAGCTCGCGCATACCGGATCTTGGAAAATTTTGATCAAGCGCGGCGCAGGGCGGCGCTGGCTTACATCGCTTATCCTGACGAGGCATCGGCGCGGGCCTGGTCAGACGCACTCGAGTTACAGGGGAAGCATGACGAAGCGATTTCGCGCCTGGCGGATGCGTTGATGATCGACGACCAGCGGGCTAGCGACGAACAGCGGCAGGCCGATCGTAAAGCATTGGGCGAGATCTATCGTAAGCTGCATGACGGGTCTGAAAAAGGGCTGGGCGAAGAGGTTCTGGCGGCTTATGACCGGACGGCAGAGGTGGTGAGCAGGCGCGAGAACGAGCTCCGCAAGCTGGACCCTAATTTTGGAGTGACTGATCCCATGAAATTCACCCTGGGGGCGCTCAGCGGGGGGAAGCTGGATTTGAAAACAATGCGCGGTAAGGTCCTGATCTTTGATTTCTGGGCGACCTGGTGCGTGCCGTGCAGGGCGCAGCACCCACTTTATGAAGAAGTGAAGCAGCGGTTCCGGGAGCGCGACGATGTGGTCTTTTTGTCCGTGGACACGGACGAGGATCGGGGGCTGGTTCCGGCATTTGTGGAGGAACAGCATTGGAATGGCAATGTGTTTTTCGACGATGGGCTGGTGCGGTTGTTAACGATCAACTCCATTCCGTCGACCCTGATTGCGGATAAGCAAGGGCGGCTGGTGAGCCGCATGGATGGGTTTACTCGCGATACTTTTGTGGAGCGACTGACGGCACGAATTCAGGCGGCGCTGCTGGATGGGAATAAATAATTGTCTTTCGGACGGGTGATCTGGATCGTACTGGATAGCGTCGGCATAGGCGAGATGCCGGATGCGGAGGCTTACGGCGACCAAGGCAGTGACACGCTGGGCAACATCGCGCGGCAGCGGGCTTTGGAACTGCCGAATTTGTGCCGTCTGGGGCTAGCCAACATCCGGCCGCTGACGGGACTAGCGGCGGCGGTTGAGCCCGCGGCGGCGTACGGGAAGTGCGCGCTCGCATCGCCTGGGAAGGACACCACCACGGGACTTTGGGAAATGGCAGGGATTCAGTTGGCGAAACCGTTTCCACTGTTCCCGAAGGGTTTCCCGCGCGAGGTGATGGAGCCGTTTGAGGCGCGCAGCGGGCGAAATACGCTCGGCAACAAAGCGGCATC
>JALYJH010000550.1 GCA_030775415.1 Acidobacteriota bacterium
TCATGGGCTTCGGACTTCCCGACGATGGCTTGCACTCGCCCAACGAGAAGTACAAAGTGGCGAACTATTACGCCGGGATCATGACGATTGCCCACTTTTTCGAACAATACGGACAGTGACACGGTCACCGGAAGCGTGACGCTTCCTCAACCCGCCGCGGCCGCCGCCTCTCACGCGGCTCAAAGCGAAAGCGTGGTCCGCTCGGCAGGCGTTGTCTCGATCGCCGTCCTGATGAGCCGCGTCACCGGACTGCTGCGCGAAAGCGTGATGGCCCGCCTGTTCGGCGCGGGTCTCATCTACGACGCCTTCATGTTGGGATTCCGCATCCCCAATTTGACTCGCGATCTCTTTGCCGAAGGAGCGCTTTCGAGCGCCTTCGTTCCCACCTTCACCGAATACCTGTCCAACCGCGGAAAGGAAGCGGCGGCGCATCTCGCGAATCTAGTAGCGACGGCCCTGATCATCGTCGTGGGCGCTGTCTGCGCGTTAGGCGTCATCTTCGCTCCCCAGTTGGTCCACTTAATGGCCCCCGGTTTCGCTGCGGTCCCGGGCAAATTCGAACTCGCCGTCCGCATGACGCGCACCATGTTCCCGTTCCTGCTGCTGGTCGCCCTGGCCGCGCAAGCCATGGGAGTCTTGAACGCCTCGAACAAATTCGGCGTCCCCGCGTTGGCTTCGACGTTCTTCAACCTCGGCTCCGTCGGATTCGGGGTAGTCCTCGGTCTCTGGCTCGGCCCGTCTTTGCACCTGACCCGCATCGAAGGCATGGCCATCGGCGTGGTTCTCGGCGGCGCCCTGCAACTAATTTGGCAGTTGCCCTCGCTGTATAAACTGGGATTCAGTTTTCGTGTCGCGTTCAACTGGAAACATCCCGGCCTGGTTCGTATCTTCCGCCTGATGGTCCCTGCGATCCTGGGCAACGCAGCCGTCCAGATCAACGTCATGGTGAACACTAACTTCGCGTCGACCATCTCCGACCCCGTACGCGGCATGGACGGCCCGGTGAGTTGGCTCAGCTACGCCTTCCGCTTCATGCAACTTCCCCTCGGCCTGTTTGGTGTCGCCATGGCCTCTGCTACGCTGCCGTCCATATCGCGCAGCGCCGCCGCCGGCAACATGGAGGAATTCCGCCGGACTTTGTCGAAATCGCTAGGCATGGTCTTCCTGCTCACCCTGCCTTCCTCGGTGGGCTTGGCCGTGCTTGGGAAATCCATCATCGGCGCGATCTATCAAGGGGGCCGCTTCCAGCTATACGACACCCAGCAAACCGCGCTAGCGCTTTCTTTCTACGCCATCGGCCTGGCTGGCTACGCTGCCTTGAAGGTGTTGAACCCTGCCTTCTATGCCTTGGGCGACGCGCGCACGCCCATGCTGGTGAGCCTCGGTTCCATCGTGGTTAATTTCGCGACAGCCGCCTCCATGATCCGTTTTGCCGGATTGGGCCATGCCGGCCTGGCGCTGTCGACTTCCGTAGTCGCGCTCTTCGGCTTCTTTCTGCTGTTCGAAATTCTCCGCCGCCGCATCGGCGGAGTATATGGGCGCGAACTCGCTGCTGGTATCGGCAAAGTGCTCATCGCCTCGTTCGTGATGGCCGCCGCTACGGCGCTCTCCAGCCATGAAATGGAACGTCGGCTCGGCGTTTCGCAGCTCGCGCGGCTGGCCGATCTCGCCGTATCAATCCCCGTGGGACTGCTCATCTTCTACGGTATCTGCCGGGCCCTGGGAGTACACGACGTCGATATGGCCATCCGCGCCTTCACCCGCCCCGTCAGCCGCCGTTTCCAGCGCAAGACGGCGCTCTAATACTGGAAGCTTTTTCTACCGATAAAAGGCCCATGAGCGGTTTGCTTGTCGTGTTTTTATGTCTGCTCGCGGCCGATCCGTCTTCTCGCGATCAACTCCAGCGAGCGACCGAACTGGTCCACATCGGACGCCCCGAAGCAGCGTTGCCCTATTTCTCGCAAGCCATAAAACTGCGTCTCGACAACCCCGACGCCTGGATGGGACGCGGCCGCGCGCTGGTGACACTCGGACGCTATCGCGACGCCATCGACGATTTTGACCAAGCCGTACGCCTTGAGCCTGCAACAGTGGAACCGCTGCTCGAACGCGCCTACACCCTGGGACAAGCTGGCGACTTCCGCTCGGCCAGCGAAGATTTGACCCGCGTGCTGCGCATCGATCCCTCGCATGCGCCCGCCCTTACACTGCGCGGCGCGGCTTACGCCAAGCTCGGGTTATCCGCCAAAGCCAGCGACGATTTCACGCGCGCCCTGGAGCTGACTCCCGGCGACGCTCAACTTTACTTGGCCCGCGCCACTTTGTATGCAGCCGAGGGCCGTCATCGCGAAGCCTTGAACGATCGCGAAGCGGCCGTGCGCCTCCTTCCCAACTCCGCGGAAGCCCTGCTCGCGCGGGGCGGAAGCTATCATGCCCTTGGCATGCACGCCGCAGGACTCGCCGACCGCAGCGCAGCCATTCGCCTGAAC
>JALYJH010000551.1 GCA_030775415.1 Acidobacteriota bacterium
GACAGGGTCTTGAGGATATTGGCGGTCTCATCGCGTACGTTGGTATCGATGACGGCATCGACGGGGGAACCTACCCAGCGGTCTTCGATCAGATCGCCGAGGGCGGATTCACCGTCGCGGCCAACAGGGGTTTCAAGCGATACGGGGTCGCGGGAAATGGTCTTCAGCTTCTGGACCTTTTCGACCGGAATGTCCATGCGGCGGCTGATTTCGTCGTTGGTGGGAGCGCGGCCGAGTTCTTTTTCCAACTCGCGCGTGGCGCGTAGGAATTTGTTCATGGACTCGTTCATGTGAACGGGAATACGAATGGTGCGCGACTGGTCGGCGATGGCGCGAGTGATGGCCTGGCGAATCCACCAGGTAGCATATGTTGAAAATTTGTAGCCGCGGCGGTATTCGAATTTATCGGCGGCGCGCATCAGGCCAATGTTGCCCTCCTGAATCAGGTCGAGGAGATGCAGGCCGCGGTTGACGTATTTCTTGGCGACAGAAACCACCAGGCGCAGGTTAGCTTCTACCAAATCTTTCTTGGCGCGCTCGGCTTCAATTTCACCATGGCGGATCACCGACATCGTGTGTTTTAGATCGATGAGCGGGGCTCCGGCCAGCTGTTCGCGTTTACGGATCTCGCGCTTGATTTCTTTGGCTTTGGCTTGAGCTGTTTGGCTGCTGCGGCCTTCGAGCTTGCGCAGTTCGTGATCAAGGTGCGATAGTTCCTCGACAACACGCTCGATTTCCTTGGCGAACATCTTCCACTGCGAACTGTAGAAAGGCACCGCCCGGATGGCCTGGGAAACTTCCACCCAGTTGCGGGCCACTTTGCCGCCGGCGCGACGCTTCAGTTTCTTATTGCTGGCTGGAACCGCATCCAATTTGTCGGAAAGCTGGCCCAGCTTTTTGTGGAGGGCAACGATGTCGGCCAGTTGCTGTTTGACTTCATTGCGGCGCTTGGCATAAGCCGCGCTCTCTACCTCGAGGTCCCCCAGATCGACGAAAGCGTCCAGGTCCTCGACTTCTTTGCGGATTTGCTCGCAGATCTCAACGGCCCGGAGCTGTACCAATGCCGAACGGCTAATGGCCTTTTGCATCCGTAGTTTGCCGCGTTCCATGCGGCGGGCAAGGTTCACCTCACCCTCCCGAGTGAGCAGGGGGACTGCGCCCATTTCGCGTAGATACACGCGTACTGGGTCATCGGTATAGATTGACTCTTCTACCGGATGGGCAGCCGCAAACTCCTCGGTATCATGGACTTCCTCCGGATGGAAGAAACCCCCTTCTTCATCGAAGGGGAGACCTAGCGGTTCCTGGCTAGGGCCCTCAAATTGATCTTCGAACTGATCCAATGCATCCACCTCCCCCAACCCCGGATAAGCTTCCGGTCGGGGCATAAGTCGCCATGACTCATAAGCCGTTTTAAATCATACGGATGAGTCCGCACACTCCATCCGCAGGCCAGACGCATGCCGCATCCTAGTATATCAGCGTTCTGGCTCTCTGTTAAGTCCCTATTACAAAAGATGTTGTCGGGGACCTTTGGTTTCACCAAAACTAACTAACCACGCCGCTGTAAAAGGTCCTTCAACTCTGTAACAAATGCCTCCACGTCTTGAAAATCCCGGTAGACTGATGCAAAGCGCACATAAGCGATCTTATCGAGCGTCCGCAAACGGTCCATGAGCAGTTCGCCGATGGCCGTGGTAGAAATCTCACGGTCCGCGCTATCTGCAAGCATTGAATCGACTTCATCGACAACCTCAGCGAGTTTAGCCATTGCCACCGGGCGCTTTTCACAGGCTTTAATCAAACCTTCCAGCACTTTTTGCCGGTCAAACTTTTCCCTCCTGCCATCTCGTTTGACGACCATATAGGGGACTTCGTCACTACGTTCATAAGTAGTAAAGCGCCGCTCGCATTTGAGGCACTCGCGGCGGCGGCGAATCACGTCGCCTTCCTTGCTTTCGCGGGAGTCGATGACGCGGTCCTGGCGATGGGCGCAAAAGGGGCAGGTCATGATCGGGGTTCGTGTCTAAGATTACGCCAAGCGGGGCGGCAAAGGGAAGTAGAATGTATAAAACGAACTTCCCGGGCGCTGGCTGCGTTCTAGATAACAGGAATGCGATGGAAGTTACGGCGGCAGTTCGGCAGATGATGATGGGGGTCCGGGGAGCCTCATCGAGCATCCGCGACCCGCGAAGGGCTTCCTTGGACGCCGATCAACGCATCATCGAACGCTGTCTGGCCGGGGAAGAAGCGGCATGGGAAGAACTGGTCCGGATCCACACGCGGCGGGTTTATGCGATCTGTTTCCGGTTCACAGGGTCGGATCACAGGTCGCAGGATTTGACGCAGGAAGTTTTTCTCCGGGTATTCCGGTCGCTGAAGAATTTCCAGGCCGGTGAGGGGACGTTCAGCGTGTGGCTGGGGCGGCTGACGCGGAATCTGCTGATCGACGACTACCGCAGGAATAAGCTGGAGCGGGCTTCCGAT
>JALYJH010000552.1 GCA_030775415.1 Acidobacteriota bacterium
AGATCCACTTTAGTTGCGCTGCTGGTGGCCGGCGCCTTCTTCATGGAGAATCTGGACGGCACCGTGATCGCGACCGCGCTGCCGCAGATGGCGCAGTCCTTCGGCGCCCATCCCGTGGATCTCAACTTGGGAATGACCGTGTACATGCTCACGCTGGCAGTGTTCATTCCCGTCAGCGGATGGGTGGCCGACCGGCTCGGCGCACGCACGGTTTTTTCCACCGCCATCGGGTTGTTCACGGCGGCGTCAATGATCTGCGGCGCGAGCAACACGCTGACGCAGTTTACCGCGGCGCGGGTTTTACAGGGCATGGGCGGTGCCATGATGGTTCCGGTAGGACGGCTGGTGGTGTTGCGCATCACTGAGAAAAAAGATTTGATGCGCTCCATTTCATACATTACCTGGCCGGGTTTAATGGCTCCCGTACTGGGGCCGCCGCTCGGTGGGTTCATTACTACCTATTCCTCGTGGCGCTGGATTTTCTATTTGAATGTGCCCCTCGGAATAGCCGGTACGGTGCTGGCAATTTTGTGGACCGACAACCAGCGGGAAGACTCCAAGCGGAGCTTCGATTGGCTCGGATTCGCGCTGGCAGGGTCGGCGTGCGTGGGCTTTATGTACAGCCTGGAATTAATGGGCCAACAGGCGTCCCACTGGCTCACGATCTGGACCCTCCTCGTTTACAGCTTGTTGGCAGGGGCCCTGGCGGCTCTGCATATGCGGCGAACCCCGCATCCGCTCATCGATTTTGCTTGCCTGACGCGGCAGACGTTCGCGGTTTCCATCTGGGGCGGATCGTTGTTTCGTACCGGCATTATGGCGTCTCCGTTCTTGCTGCCGCTGATGTTTCAAGTAGCTTTCGGCTTGAGTGCCTTTCAATCGGGATTGTTGGTCTTGACCATGTTTGCCGGGAATCTGGCGATGAAGTCCGTGACGACGCCGGTGCTGAGACGGTGGGGCTTCCGCGCCGTACTCGTGTCGAACGGAGTGGTTTCGGCGGTGCTGATCGCTCTCCTGGGAGTGTTGTCCCCCGCCACTCCGAAGGTGGCGTTGATCGCCCTGTTGTTTTTGCATGGGCTGTCCCGATCCATGCAATTCACAGCGCTGAACACTCTGGCGTTTGTGGATATTCCAAAAACGTTGATGAGTTCCGCTACTAGTTTCGCTGCGGTCGTGCAGCAGATGGGAATGGGCCTGGGAGTAGCCGTCGGGGCAGTAGCGCTGCGCGTGGCAGGATGGCTGCACGGGGAACCGGCGGGTATGTTATCGCTGATGGATTTCCATCTGGCGTTTTGGATGATGGGTGCCCTGGGGCTGGTGGCGGTGCTGGATTGCCTTACTCTCCCGCGCGAGGCCGGCGCCGAAGTGAGCGGGCATCAGGCGGCTTGACCCTACCCAAGTTTACGGAGGCGGAGGGCCCGACGGGGTTCCGGCGAATACGTCGAATAACATGCTGGCGACGCAGCCCAGCCCCATTCCGGCCAGCGTGAAGGAGACGCAGGCCCAAATAACAGAAAGGCTGAGCGAGTCCCGAAACCCCCAGGCTAAACTTATTCCCAAAATTCCACCGAGCAGCGCCGATACTAAGCGTCGTAGCATGCTTAAATATCGGACGCTAGGCAGGGGAGCCCCGCTAGAGTTTTGTGCCCCATCAAGCGGGGAAGAGGCCTTAGAGGGCTCTCTGATTCCATTGCAGTACCGGGCGGGCACGAGAACTAGTGCCGTTTGCAGTCACCACTCGGCTGGGGGCGAAGCGCAAGGAAATTTGATATAGCAAACGCCGACGACCCGGAAAATAATTGCGCGTGTTTCGGCGGGGCTGCTGTTTTTGCTCCTGGCCTTGGTGGCTTATACGCAGAATCAGAACCAGCCCGCCAAATTGATTTTGAACAAAGTCAAAGAGGATCTGTTTGAAATCGAAGGGGACGGCGGGAATGTTGCGGTGTACGTCACTTCGGAAGGCGTGATCTTAATCGGCGATAAGTTCGATCAAGACCACGATGCCATTATGGCGGCGGTGAAGCAGGCCACTCCGCAGCCGGTGAAGTACGTGATCAGCACGCATTATTACGCCGATCATAGCGGCGGTAATGCCAAGATGTATGCCGCCGGCGTGGACATCATCTCCACGGCGAATTCGCGGAAGAACATTGTGGAGAAGAAACAGGCCAACGCGCCCTCGGGCGTTGTGCCCGCGCGGATTGTGTTCACGGATGAGACGTCAGTGTTTCTGGGCGGCAAGGAAGTGCGCGCGCATTTCTATGGGCGCGGACACACCAACGGCGATGCCGTCATCTACTTCCCGGCGCTGCGCACTGTTCACACCGGCCATTTAATGGCGGGCACCACTCCGCTGGTGGATTATGCTGGCGGTGGCAGCCTGGTCGAGTGGACCAAAACGCTCGACGGGGCTCTGCAATTGGATTTTGAGACCGTGATTCCCGGACATGGTCCGGTAACGAATAAGGCAG
>JALYJH010000553.1 GCA_030775415.1 Acidobacteriota bacterium
AGCATCCTGATCTGGTCATTCTCGACATCATGCTGCCGGATTCGGATGGCCTCGAAATCTGCAAGGGCATCCGCGTGAATCCGGAACTGTCAAACACGCCTGTAATTTTTCTGACGGCGCGCGCGTCTGAGACCGACCGCATCGTGGGACTTGAACTTGGCGCCAACGATTACATCGTGAAACCGTTTTTCGTGCGCGAGCTGATCGCGCGCGTGAAGATTCACTTCCGCGGCGATAAGCCGGTGAGCAAGGTGCTGCGCTCGGGCGACCTGGAGCTCGACCGCACGCGCTGCATCGTCCGCCGGGGCAGTGAAGAGCTGACGCTGACCGCCACCGAATTTCGTCTGCTGGAATTCTTGATGAGCCGCCCGGGTGTGGTGTTCAGCCGCGAACAGTTGCTCGACGCCGTATGGGGCCACGACCGCGCGGTGACCGACCGCACTGTCGACGTTTACGTCCTCCGTCTTCGCCAAAAGATTGAGCAGGAAGGCGGACCCGCTTTCATTCGCAGCGTGCGCGGGTTCGGCTACAGTTTTAACGTCGAGGTCCCGCAAGAGCAGCTACAATAGAGTTCGGTGGCCGGCCGCTGACTCATGTGGGATTGGTTGTTCGCAGATCCTCTACTTCCAGGCACGCCCGCGCCAGATTTTTCGCTCCCCGATCAGCAGGGCGAAGTGGTGTCGCTGGCTGCATTGCGGGGCCATAACGTTGTATTGGTCTTCTATCCGGGTGATGACACCAGCGTTTGCCGCCAGCAGCTTTGCGAGTTCCGCGACCGCTGGGCTGGCGCCCAGCAAAAGAACACGCTCATCTTCGGTGTGAATCCGCAGAGTGCGCGGAGTCACGCCAAGTTCATCGGAAAGAGCCGGCTCCCGTTTCCCTTGCTGGTCGACGCCGGCCAGAAGATCGGCTCACTCTACAAAGCCAAAGGCTTGATAGTGCGGCGCACCGTATATTTAATTGGACCAGATGGCATCATCCGCTTCGGGCAGCGCGGCACGCCGGATCCGGATCAAGTTCTGTCTCATGCTGCCTAGGTTCTATCCCATCCTCGACCCTGAAGTGGCGGCCCGGCACGGCTTCGACCCGGTCGGAGCCGCGGAACAAATCATCGAGGGAGGCGCGAAGATTCTCCAGTTCCGCCACAAAGGAATTTTCTCGCGGGAAGTGTTCGCCCAACTGGAGCGCGTTGCTGAACTCTGTCGCGACGCGGGCGTACTTTTTGTAGTGAATGATCGTGCCGATCTCGCCGCAATCACAGGCGCGGCGCTGCATTTGGGGCAGGACGATCTCACACCGTCTGCGGCTCGCAAACTGGTAGGCGCTGAGGCGCTTATCGGATTCTCGACACACAACGAAGGCCAACTGCGCGCGGCTGCGGGCGAGCCCGCGGATTATCTTGCACTGGGACCCATCTTCGGGACGTCATCGAAAGTCAATCCGGACCCCACGGTAGGTCTTGATGAACTTCGGCGTTTACGTCCGTTGACGGAACGCCCGTTGGTGGCCATCGGAGGCATCAGTCGCGGCAACGTTCAAGCAGTACTGGACGCGGGCGCGGATTCGGTCGCGGTCATCGGCGATCTCTTCGCTGGAGGCGGAGTGCGCATGTGCACGGAGGAATGGGTATCGTTCACGCGGTCATAAAAAATATTTGACAGCCGCGGCAAAATGTTTGACAGGCGCGGGCGACCGGGCATATTATGGTCTCATCACTGAAAAAGGAGGTGGTCCAGTCTAATGATATCTGGAAGTAGTAGTAACTACAGCACTCTAACCACGCGTGAGGTGGTCGACTCTTAATCTGGAACCTCTTAAATTCAGGTTTCGGTCAGTGCCGAAGCCGCTCCTCCTCTGGACCGGCTGCTTCACGCTGAAATTCGAGTCTTAGGGACAACCCCGTACGGCCTGTTTAGGCTGTACGGGGTTTTCGTTTTACGGTGTCGAAAATCCGCCGGCGGTTCACCCCATTAACCGACCTCCTGACCACCTGGCGTCACTCATTTTTGTCTGCTAGACGTTTTACCCCAATAAACACGTTTCCGCAGTTGGACAGCTGCGTGCACATAGACCTAACAGATTCGCAGGACTAACTAAGGACAAAACAAATGAAGAAGCTTCTTGCAGCGATGATGTTAACGGCGGGATTCAGTTTCGCGGCACAATTTTCGGTGGGGATTCATATTGGGGAACCGCCGCGTCCACGAGAGTTGCGTGTTCGCCCGAATTCACCGGGGCCGGGCTACTCCTGGGTAGATGGCTATTGGTATCCGGCGGGGAATCGCTATACCTGGCATCAGGGGTATTGGACTCGTCCGCCCTACGAAGGCTCGCAGTGGACTGAGCCTCATTATGAGGGCGGCATGTATTATCAAGGCTACTGGAATGGTGAACACGGGCAAGTGGGGCATGACCATAAGTGGGATCGCGACCGTAAATACCGCGACTACCAAGATCGCCACTAGTCA
>JALYJH010000554.1 GCA_030775415.1 Acidobacteriota bacterium
CGAACTGTTTGCGTTTGTGCGGAGAGCTTATCCCTATCGGGATTTGTTGCGGCGGGATTTCGATGCGGTGGTGGAGATGCTGTCCGAGGGTATGGCGACATCCCGTGGCCGGCGCGGGGCGCTGCTGCACCGCGATCAGGTGCATCACCGGCTACGCGGGCGGCGCGGCACGCGGCTGATGGCGATCACCAACGGCGGCGCGATTCCGGATAGCGCGCAGTATCAGGTAGTGGCGGAACCCGAAGGCACCAACGTCGGCACCGTGGATGAGGATTTCGCGGTTGAGTCTCTGGCCGGCGATGTGTTTTTGCTGGGCACGACATCGTGGCGGATCAAGCGCGTCGAGACAGGCCGCGTGCGCGTGGAGGATGCGCATGGGGCAGCGCCGTCCATCCCTTTCTGGCGCGGAGAAGCGCCGGGGCGGACGCGCGAATTATCGCAAGCAGTGTCCGAACTGCGTGAACAGATCGCTGATGGCGAGGGCGCGATTGAACTTCTAATGGCGGAATGCGGCTTGGACCGGCTGGGAGCGGAACAAGCAGTCGAGTATGTACGCGCGGGCGCGAGGGCGCTGGGGGCGGTACCCAGTGAAGACACCATCGTCGCCGAGCGATTCTTCGATGAAGCGGGCGGGATGCAGATGATCCTGCACGCGCCGTTCGGGTCGCGCATCAACCGCGCGTGGGGGCTGGCGCTGCGCAAGCGCTTCTGCCGGGCGTTCAACTTTGAACTGCAAGCGGCGGCCACCGACAATGGACTGGTTCTGTCGTTGAGCGACCAGCATTCGTTTCCCCTGGAGGTGATCTTCAGTTATTTGCGCCCGGATACCGTGACCGCGGTGCTGACGGATGCGCTGCTGGCGGTTCCCATGTTCGGGGCGCGCTGGAAATGGAATGCCTCGCGGGCGTTGGCCGTTCCGCGGTTCTTGGGCGGGCGCAAGGTGCCGCCGCCGATTCAGCGCATGCGGGCGGATGATTTGCTGGCGGCGGTATTTCCCGATCAGGCGGCTTGCGCGGAAAACCTCACAGGGCCGATTCGCATTCCGGATCATCCTCTGGTGAACGAAACCATCGACAACTGCTTGCATGAGGCAATGGATCTGGACGGGCTGATTGCGATATTGAAGCGCATGGAGGAGGGGACGCTGCGCACGGTGGCGGTGGACACGCCGGAGCCGTCGGTTTTTTCGCACGAGATTCTGAATGCGAATCCCTATGCGTATCTGGATGACGCTCCTCTCGAGGAGCGGCGTGCGCGCGCGGTGCAATTGCGGCGCGGGCTGCCTCCCGCGGACGCGAGCGGGATGGGCGCGCTGGATCCAGCGGCGATCGCCGAGGTGTCGGAGCAATCGTGGCCGGTGGTGCGCGATGCCGATGAATTGCACGACGCGCTTTTGACTCTGATCATTCTGCCTCCGGTGGAGGAGTGGCGCGAATATTACGACGAGCTGTCGCGGGCAGGGCGCGCTTCGACCGTCGCCGGACATTGGGTGGCGACCGAGCGGCGGGATCGTGCCGGTGATGTATTGGCGATCTTGCGCGGGTGGGCGGATTCGATCGGTCCGTTCACGGCGGCGCAGTTGGCGGAGCGCTTAAGTTTAGCGCTCGCGGACATCGAGATCGCGTTGGCGCAACTCGAAGGCGAAGGCCAGGTTTTACGCGGGAATTTCACGGGTAGGGATCACGAGTTCTGTCATCGGCGCATTCTGGCGCGGATCCACCGGCAGACGCTGGGACGTTTGCGGCGCGAGATCGAACCAGTGAGCTCGGCCGGCTTCATGCGGTTCTTGTGCCGCTGGCAGCACCTGAGCCCAGGGGCCAAGCTGCACGGTGTCGATGGGCTGTATCAGATCTTGAAACAGCTGCAGGGTTATGAAATTTCGGCGGCGGCCTGGGAAGCGGCGGTGCTGCCCGGGCGCGTGCATAAGTACGATCCCGAGTGGCTAGACCGGCTGTGCCTGGCAGGCGAAGTGATGTGGGGGCGGCTGTCGCCGCATCCGTCGCTCGAAGCGCTGGGGAGCCGTAAAGTGCGGCCGACGCGAGTGGCTCCGCTGGGAATTTTTCTGCGGGAGGATGCGGCGCGCTTGTTGCCGCCACCGCGGGAAGCGCAGCAGAACTGGTCGCACGCGGCGAAGGATGTGCTGGCGGCGCTTGAGCAACGCGGAGCTTCCTTCTTTCACGATATAGTGCGCGCTACCGGACGCCTGGCGAGCGAGGTGGAAGACGGGTTGTGGGAGTTGGTGGCGGGTGGGCGCGTTACCGCGGATGGGTTTGAAAATCTACGGGCGTTGATCGATCCCAAGCGGCGGCGCGGGGAAGGCCGGGGACGGATGGCGCGGCCCCGGCATGCCGCGGGGCGCTGGGCGGTCATTGAAACGAATACACGCGGGGAAACGGGCGCGGCCGCTAGCGATGTGGAGTTTTATGCGCGGGTGCTGCTGGACCGCTGGGGAGTGGTGTTCCGCGAT